>JAFSGH010000056.1 GCA_017440965.1 Clostridia bacterium
TTAATTGATATGGTGTATTATATTTTCTTGTGATATTAGTTTTCATTCGCACGTTAATTATATCACAAAAAGGACTACATTCCTACCTCCTCAGGTAAGTTTGTAGTCCTTTTCCTTTTAGACTGTTTTTTTACAGCCCCAAAAAGCTTATTTGGAAGACTTGCTTGCCTTTAATCTTTCTTCGATCTCCTTGATAGCATCGTCGTTTCCGTCTGATGCTGCAACAGAGGCAGCCTTTCTTCTTTCAAGAAGCTCTGCGTACATCATTTCCTTCTTCTTACCGTTAAGGTCATAGAAGAGCATGGGAATGACACCGAAGGAGCCTGTAAGCACGGGGATAATGGTGAACATAGCGAAAAGATAGAACTTAACATAGTCGGGCTGTTCCTTACCTGATGTATAAGCATCCTGATCATAGTTTACCATCTTCTTGAGAGCTGTTGTAACAACACTGCTTACGGAGGATGCAACCTTTGCTGCAAGTCCCTTTGCAACTGATGTCATAGCCTCAGTTCTGTAACCGTTCTTCCATTCACAGTAGTCCATAGACTCGTTATAAAGCTCTGTTCCGATAACGGACTTCAGACCGTAGAAGAGAGTCCAGATAACCTCCCATGTTGCCATTGCAACAAGCATTGCCCACTTATTTCTGTAAAGACCGCCCTTGAAGGTCTTGGGATTGAAGCCGATACATCCGAAGAGGAATACGAAAACATAAAGAATGCTTCCGATCTCGTTACTTATAATGTAAAGGAATCTTGATGAGAATCTTCTTCTGAACCAAGGAACGAATGAGAATGAAATGGGGGACAAGGGTGCTGCGGGAATACCTGCAACCATTGTCATTGATGCAAAATGAAGAACGTCTATGTAATAGTCTGACTTACTGCCCGAAATACCGAAGCCTGCAAGGAAATCAGCAAGCGTCATAAGAAGCACGGGCTTATTATTAACAATAGATCTAACAGAATCCTTTATACTGGGAGTCTGAACAGACTGCATGATTCTTTCCTTTGAATTCATAAAGAACCAGAAGGACATACCGGAGGATAATAATGTTGTGAAGGCACCCATTCCTACGAATGCGATAAGATACTGTGATTCCTTGCCCATTTTTGCGGACTTGAATACATTATTATCTATAAGGTCAAGAACAACTGTCATTATCTGCTCGGGAAGCTTTTCTCCGAAGGTACCGGATGCAAAGTTCGCAAGGGTAATAAGCCTTGTTCGGTCAACGGGGTGCGGCGTTATCGTCGCAAGCATGCCCGTTCTTGCAATGCTCTGGAAGGTTCCTACACCCTCTCTGAGAATTTCAAGCATAACATAGAAAACAAACTTTCCTACAGACATTGATGTTGTACCTGAGAAAAGAATGGGCATAAACCAATAGAAAAGAGTTGCTATACAGCCGGGGACTGCAAGAGCAAGAAGGTAAGGTCTGAATTTACCCCAACGGGTTCTTGTCTTTTCTACGATCGCTGCCATAAAGATATCATTTACAATATCCCATACGCTATTGATCGTTTTCTGAATTGTCTGATAACCAAGATCTATCTTAACAATGTTTGTTATAAATCTTGTAGTATAGGTGTTGATATTAAGACTCTGTGCAGCATCCCAGAGAACAAAGCCGACGGTTTCCTTTGTTCCGACATAGCGTCGGTTTTCGTAGACATATTGCAGCTGTTCATCCGTATACTGCTGTACTGTGCCTTTTTCTTCTGCCACCGATATCCCTCCTCCTGAATTTTAGAGAAAATTACTGTTTTAATATGATAACATAATAATTAGTTCTTTTCAAGAAACATATTTTCATTTAACAATTTTAGTAAGAATTGAACAAAGCACACCGCTGTTTTTTGTAAGAAAAAAACAAATCAAAAAAGGTATTGACAAATCACACACTCTTTGTTATAATGCATAGGTAAATAAAGCAGACCGTTTCCCGTTCTCACCCTGCGAATTCCGTTTTTCAGGGTAAATAGTTAAGAATTCTCTGAGACCTTCGTCTCTTATTCTGTAATTATGTGCGGGCAATTCGGTTGTCCGCATTATTTTTTGTATTTTATTTTGGAGGTGCTTATTTATAGCTACTAAGGAACTTCAGATCAATGAGGAGATCAGAGACAAAGAAGTCAGAGTAATTACCGATGACGGTGAGCAGCTCGGAATCATGTCCGCTGCAGATGCTCTTAAGGCAGCTTCCTACAGAAGTCTTGACCTTGTTAAGATCGCTCCTCAGGCAGTACCCCCCGTATGTAAGATCATGGACTACGGTAAGTACAAGTTTGATCAGCAAAAGCGTGAAAAAGAGGCTAAAAAGAATCAGAAGGTCATTGAGATCAAGGAAATTCAGCTTACCCTCAACATCGATACTCACGATATCGAAACTAAGGTAAACCATGCGATCCGTTTCCTCAAGGCAGGAAATAAGGTTAAGGTATCAATTCGTTTCAGGGGCAGAGAAATGGTGCATCCCGAAAGAGGACTTGAAATTATGCAGTCCTTTGCAGATGCCTGTTCCGAATACGGCAATGTGGAGAAACCCGCAAAGCTCGAGAATCGCACAATGCTTATGTTCCTTGCTGCTAAATCAGCAAAATAATCAGGCTTCCATAAAAAAATTATCAGGAGGAAAAAACAATGCCTAAAATCAAAACAAACTCCGGCGCAAAGAAGCGTTTTAAGCTTTCCAAGAACGGCAAGCCCATCCGTGGTCATGCTTACAAATCCCACATCCTTAACAAGAAATCAACAAAGAGAAAGAGAAATCTTCGCAAGACTGCTGTTGCTGACAAGACCAATGTTAAGCAGATCAAGCGTCTTATTCCTTACAAATAAGAAGAAGATTTAACGGAGGTAACTAAGAATGGCACGTATTAAAGGCGCATTAATGACTCGTAAGAGAAGAAATAAGGTTCTTAAGCTCGCTAAGGGCTACTACGGATCCAAGAGCAAGCTCTTCAAGACTGCTAAGCAGGCTGTTATGAAGAGCGGCAACTATGCTTACATCGGCAGAAAGCAGAAGAAGAGAGATTTCAGAAGACTCTGGATCGCAAGAATTTCTGCAGGTTGCAAGGCTAACGGCATGAACTACTCAACATTCATGAACGGTCTCAAGAAGGCAGGCATCACTCTCAACAGAAAGATGCTCTCCGAAATCGCAATCGCAGACCCCGCAGCATTCACTGCTCTCACAGAACAGGCAAAGGCTGCTCTTAAGTAATTAAAAAATCGGAAGGAACGAAAGCTCCTTCCGATTTTTTTGTGCTGTGCTGTCAGAATACGGCGCAATCAAGCTCGTTTTAATTTTCTTGTTGACAAAACAAAAAAAATATATATAATGCTAATATAAAGGCAAAGATCAAGAGAAGTAGTCGGCTTGGCAGTCTCAGAGAGTGTGCGGCGGTGGAAAGCACATACAAAGCGATCCGATGAATAACACTTGGGAGCCGCTTGCCCGAAAGGAAATGAGTAGGGCTGCCGTATTCGTGCGTTAAACGATAAGCTTTTAATATGAAAGCGTAAGGGGCCTTAAAGGCAAGATAGGTGGTACCGCGGGTTACAGTTGCTCGTCCTATACGGACGGACAACTGTTATTTTTTTTATGAAAGGAAATTTTTATGAAACACATTGACATCAAAGAAATTTTCACCAACGAAGAATTTATCGGCAAAAGTGTCACTGTCTGCGGTTGGATAAGAACTGCAAGAGATTCCAAGACAATGGGCTTTTTAGCACTTAATGACGGTACTACTCTCAATCATCTTCAGATAGTTATCGATAAATCTACCGGAATTGAAGTAGATGCAGAGGCAACAAAGCTCGGTGCATCCGTTAAGGTAAACGGAACCGTTGTAAAGAACGAAAATAACGGCACAGTTGAGATCAATGCAGAGGAGATCGTGCTTTTGGGCAAATGTCCTCCCGATTATCCTCTTCAGAAGAAATTCCAGAAGCTTGAGACCTTAAGAGAAAATCCCCATATCCGTGTAAGAACAAATACCTTCAATGCAGTTTTCAGAGTACGCTCCGTTATGGCTGCAGCTATTCACAGATATTTCCAGGACAGAGGCTATGTTTATGTTCACACTCCCCTTATCACAGGCAGTGACTGTGAGGGTGCAGGTGAGATGTTCAAGGTAACAACAATAGGCTATTCCGAGGATTACAAGAATGCAGAGGAATATTATGCAGACGATTTCTTCGGCAAAAAGGCAGGACTCAGCGTTTCAGGTCAGCTTGAGGGTGAGGTTGCCGCTATGGCAATGGGTAAGATCTACACCTTCGGTCCTTCATTCAGAGCTGAAAAGAGTAATACTCTCCGCCATGTTGCAGAATTCTGGCATGTAGAGCCTGAAATTGCATTTGCTGAGCTTCCCGACCTTATTGAAATAGCTGAGGATATGATCAAATATATCATCAGAGACTATATGGAAAAATGCCCCGATGAATTAAAGTTCTTTGAGGAAAGATTTGAAAAGGGACTTACAGATAAGCTTCTCAATGTTGTAAACAACGATTTTGCTGTTGTTGATTACACTGACGCTATTGACATTCTCAAGAAGGCTGATGTGAAGTTTGAATTCCCCGTAGAGTGGGGCTGCGATCTTCAGTCTGAGCATGAAAGATATATAACGGAGCAGGTCTATAACAAGCCCGTATTCCTTATCAACTATCCCAAGGAGATAAAGTCCTTCTATATGAAGCAGAATCCCGACGGAAAGACAGTTGCAGCAACAGACCTTCTTGTTCCCGGCATCGGTGAGATCATCGGCGGAAGCGAAAGAGAAGCAGACCTTGATAAGCTTCTTAAGGCAATGGAAGCAAAGGGTATGGGAACAGAGGAATATTCCGACTATCTGGACCTCAGAAAATACGGCACCGTTCCCCATTCAGGCTTCGGTCTCGGCTTTGAAAGAGTAATTATGTATTGCACAGGTATGGCAAACATCCGTGATGTTATATTCTATCCCAGAACCGTCGGCAACATCAGATAAGGGTGATAGTATGGCAAAGAGATTATATTTCCCCGAGGGGTATAAATCAACACTTTCACAGAAGGATACCCAGAGGGCAATTAAAGTAATAAAGGATACCTTTCAGGTAAAGCTGGCTGAGGCTCTCAATCTTGACAGAGTTACCGCGCCTCTTATAGTCACAAAGGCATCGGGTATCAACGATGACCTTAACGGCATTGAAAGAAAGGTACACTTCACAATGAAGGAAATCGACGGAACGGCAGAAGTCGTTCAGTCCCTTGCAAAATGGAAAAGAAGAGCACTTTACCGTTACGGCTATACTGTAGGTGAGGGCATTTATACAGATATGAATGCTATCCGCCGTGATGACGATTGTGATAATACACATTCTCTGTTTGTTGACCAGTGGGACTGGGAAAAGGTCATCACAAGGGAGCAGAGAACAGTCGAATATCTGCAATCTACAGTAAGAGCCATTGTAAAAGCACTCGCTGAAACAAATGCTGTTTTACAGGAAAAATATCCCGTTCTTTCAACAGCTGTAAATGAGGATGTTTTCTTCATCACATCTCAGGAGCTTGAGGATATGTATCCCGGAAAATCAGGCAAGGAAAGAGAAAATCTCATAACAAAGGAACACGGTACCGTGTTTATTATGGGAATAGGCGCAAGACTTAAGAGCGGTCACCGTCACGACGGCAGAGCTCCCGACTATGACGACTGGAGTCTTAACGGTGATATTCTTGTCTGGGACAAGGAGCTTGATGCTGCCCTTGAGATCTCCTCAATGGGTATAAGAGTTGACGCAGAATCTCTTAAAAAGCAGCTCGAGATCGCAGGCGCAACAGACAGAATGTCCTTCCCCTATCATCAGGGCGTTCTTTCAGGAGAATATCCCCTTACAATAGGCGGCGGCCTCGGTCAGTCGAGAATATGTATGTTCCTCTTAGGCAAAGCCCATGTCGGTGAAGTTCAGGTATCCATCTGGCCCGACGACATGAGAGAAAAATGCGCCGAGCACTCAATTATACTTCTGTAATCAGATACTGTCCGTGCAAAGCGGGCAGTATTTTTTCATTGAATATTACATAATTTTATTGTATCATATATAAAAAGCTTAATTAAATTCCTTATAGCCCACCAAACAAATATAAAAAAGCATTCTGCTTCAACCCCCTGCCCCCCCAATCTTGGGGGCTGTAGGTGTTTCTTGTTATAAAAAAGCATTCTGTTTCAACCCCCCGTCCCCCAATCCAATGTCATTAAGTTAACAGCAAAACAAGAACAACAAAAAGGAAAATGAGCATCCAAAGCAGTAAACGAACTGTTTTAGGGTGCTCTTTTAGCAAAAAAAGCATGACAAAACAGCGGATTAAAA
>JAFSGH010000057.1 GCA_017440965.1 Clostridia bacterium
CACGGGAGTGCCGGGGAAAAGTTTTGCTTGAGCTTTTTCAAAAGCTCACGGTGTCAAGAGGCAGAGCCTCTTGTCGCACTCCGCAGAGTGCGAAATCTCTTATGCTTCCAATAGCGCAGGAGGGGAGAAAAACAGTCCGGGGGACTGTTTTTCGTTGGGAACCCTCGCCGGGGGTTCCCAAGTGCGAAGCACAAAATGATTAAAGTGAGTAATATAATTCCCAAACTTACCGTGAAGAGGGTATTTTCAGGAGCTTTTGATACAGCCTTTTCCCTACACAAGAAGCTTTATTAATGCGAGTATCAGTATGTGTGCGGGGTAGAAGATGTAGAAGATATATTTATTTATTTTCTTTCCTCTTTTTCCGTTATAAAGGGAAATCGGGATCGCGGAGAATACGGCGTAGAACTGCGAGGGGATGAAGCCGATTGTAAGGGGCGGCACAAAGGCTATGGTCGTGAGCAGCGCCGAAAGGGCGTAGCCTATGTACTTTGAGCTTGCCTTTGTCATATTGAAGACGCCCATAAGGGTTATTACGACAACACCCATAAAGCCGTAGTCACTCCTGATAAAGAATGCCCCGAAGCCGAGAATCGCGGTGGAAATGACAGCAAGAATGCCTAAATGCCTTTTTGTAAGCTCCTTTAATATAATGACTGAGATCAGTCCCAGAGTCAGCGTGAAATACACATTCTGATTCTCCCATTCGAGGAAAACTCCTTTGAAGCCCCAATCGTAGGGGATTTCGGAAATGACGGCAAATACGAGAAGTCTTAATACATATTTCAGCCTGTTCTTGCTTCGTATTGCGCCCTCTGCGATCATAAAGGCAAATATGGGAAATGCCAGCCTGCCGATGCCCCGCCAGAGAGACGGTGCTTCGCCTATGAAAATTACTGCCGCGTGGTCGATGACCATCAGTATGCAGGCAATTATTTTCAAGAAATTTGAGGAAATGAAAGCCGCTTTATTTTTAGATGCCATTACCTTCTACCGCCTCAAGTCTCTTTTTTCTCGATTCCTCAACCTTTCTTGTTATGTCCTCCATATATTCACCGTGAAGCTTGAACTTAAAGGTGAACACAAGAATTGAAAGCACGAAGCAGATGGGAGGAATTACATACATAACAGCGGAGATCGCATTCTTGACCTTCCTCGGATATACGATAAGACCGTTTGCATCGGGCTTTAACTTGTTGTAGCCTGCAATTCCCATTGCCGAATAGAGGATGACAGTCTGAATGGTGTAAGCCATCTTCTGTAAAAATCCCTTCATTGAGAAGGTAACGGATTCGCGTCTCACGCCCATCTTTACTTCACCGTAGTCAACAACATCCGCAAGGAATACTGTCTGGGATATGAACATCGATGCCGTGCCTATCTGCGTTACGGTGTAGAAGATATTGAGAAGCATCGTATTCATCATAAACTGTCCCGAGATAAACATTCCGATATATCCGAAAAGTGCAGTAATAAGTGAGAACTGATATGTTCTTCTTCTTGATGTGAATTTCATCATAACGGGGATGACGCCGAGACCTAAGATAGAGCCGACGGTGCCGAAAAGGCTGAAGGTGGACTGTGCCTTGGTATTTTCCATAACAGCCGCAAAGAAATAGTCAAGCACGCCCGTTGTTGTATAGAAGCCTGCATTTGAAAGCATTGCAAAGAGCATAAATACTCTCAGCTGATCGTTTTCCTTAATAACGGAAAATATCTTCTTAAAGGAGAACTTCTCATTAGGCTGAACAAGCACATTTTCCTTGACCTTGCTCATAGAAAGCACAGAGAAGAATATGAGAAGCACGCTGCATATTGCGACAGTGACGGTGTAGCCCTTCTGCGTCCAAACGACAGCACCGTTGACGGTATTTCCCAGTGCATTGAGAATTATGGGAGAGCCTATCTGCACTATACCCTGACCGAGTCCCGAAAATGCACGGGCGATGGTGGCAAGAATACTTCTCTCCTTGGGATCAGTGGTAAAGGACGGCACCATTGACCAATATGGGATATCGGCAGTTGTATTTGTCATTCCCCATAAAATATACATTACCGCAATATAGATATAAAGAAAGACCGATGCTCCGCCCTCTGAAAATCCTGTCTTAAAGCCGGGATTAAAGAACAACAGGAACAGTACAAACGCATTAAGGCAGGAGCCCGTTATGACCCACGGACGGTATCTGCCGAACTTGGTATTCGTATTATCAACGATAGAGCCCATCATAGGATCATTTACACCGTCCCATAGACGGGCAGCCGAAATAAGTCCTAAAAGGAAGTTTGTATTAAGTCCCAAAACATCCGTAAGGTATCTCGAAAGCCTGCCGTTGAACATTCCGTAGCTGAGATCAAGACCGATAGCGCCGGTACCGTACCAGACCTTATCGGTGAATTCCTTTATCTTACCTTTTTCCATAAAATAACCTGCCTTTCACTCTCCCCATTATACAAGAACCACATCAAAAAATCAATATGGGAAATGGGCGCAAAAATCATCCCCTTTGACGCACAAAATATATTTGACAGTTTGTTGCCTTTAGCAGAATTTTTGCTGAAGGCAATTTTTTTGTCTTTAGCTGAATTTTTTAGTGCTTTGTTTTCGGCGGTTCGCGGTACCAATGTACAGCTTGCCACCGCCGAAAACAACAAATGGAATAATTTTTGTCCCATTTCCCCTGCAGCCACTTGGTTACTGCAGACTTTGTTTAGTTACTTTACCCTTGTAACTGACTTTAAGAAGGGTGCCGGATTCCGATAAATGCCCACAATTCCCGCAATTGCATCCCCTTTTCTGCGGAAAATGGGCGCACTTGCAGAAATTCTGAACATTTCTCGGAAGTCAGGCTGATTCAGATAAAAAGAAAACTCCCCATACGCCGTGCCGTTGGACGGCACGAGCTGAAGAGTCAGAAGCTATTTCGGGGCTGTAGGGAAAGTCTGATGGCTTTGGGGTGTTTTTACTAAAAATTGCAGAACGCCGTGCCGTGGGCGGCACGAGCTGAGGAGTCAGAAGCTTTTTCGGGGCTGTGGGTAGTTCGCTGAGGAGTCTGAAGTTGTTACGGTGCTGATGGGAAGTTCGCTGGGGGATGTGGTCGGTACGGCAATTTTTGTTTCTCCCGAAGGTGCGGTAATAGCATCAGCACGCAAATCGCACGCAAATGAAAAAAAATTGCCTTCAGCAGAAATTCTGCTGAAGGCTATAAACTTCAAATAGTGTGCCAAAGCAAGTGATCTGTGCACATCTTTACAGGACTTTTGATAAGAAATCCTGGAGCCTGGGGCTTTGGGGGGTGGTGAAGATCTCCTCGGGAGTGCCCGTTTCGATGATCCTTCCCTCGTCCATAAATATCACTCTGTCAGCGACCTCTCTTGCGAAGCCCATCTCGTGGGTGACCACAGCCATTGTCATTCCGTCCCTTGCAAGGCTCTTCATAACGTCAAGCACCTCGCCGACCATTTCGGGATCCAGTGCAGAGGTAGGCTCATCGAAGAGCATTACCTGAGGCTCCATACAAAGAGCGCGGACGATTGCGACTCTCTGCTTCTGACCGCCTGAAAGCTGGCTGGGATAAGCGTTTGCTCTGTCCTCAAGGCCGACCTTCTTAAGAAGCTGCAGTGCCTTCTCCTCTGCCTCAGCCTTTGTTCTCTTAAGAAGCTGAACAGGAGCAATTGTCATATTCTTAAGAATATTCATATTATTGAAAAGATTGAAGTGCTGGAACACCATTCCCATCTTCTGACGGTGGGAGTTTATGTTTACCTTCTTGTCGGTAATATCCGTGCCGTTGAAGAATATCTGTCCCGCAGTGGGCAATTCAAGGAGATTAAGAGAACGCAGAAGTGTAGATTTACCGCTTCCCGAGGGGCCGATGATAACGACAACCTCTCCTCTTTCTATATCAAGGTCTATTCCGTCAAGAGCCTTGACCTTGCCGCCGAAATAGTGCTTCTTAAGTCCCGTTACACGGATAATTTTATTATCGTTCATTACGGCGAAGCCTCCTTTCAATAGCGGTGAATACCTTTGTAAGCACAATGACCGTTATAAGATAGATTATTGCAACGGCAATAAGGGGCATAAAGGACTCGAAGGATCTGCCGACGATAAGCTCGCCTGCCTTTGTAAGATCCATAATTCCCACATAGCCGGCAACTGAGGTCTCCTTAAGAAGTGCGATGACCTCATTGAGAAGAGTGGGAAGAGTTGACTTTACAGCCTGAGGGATAATGATGTTCTTCATCGTCCTGATGTAATTGAAGCCGAGAGATCTTCCTGCCTCAAACTGACCGTTATCAACAGCCATTATGCCGCCTCTGAATATCTCGGCAACATAAGCCGCAGAATTAAAACCGAAGGCAAAAACTGCGATTATTACATCGTTTTTCTGAGAAACAAGAATAACGAAATACCATATCATAAGCTGAACAACAACGGGAACACCTCTGATAACGGTAATATATACCTTGGAAACGGTATTAAGAAAGCGCAGTCCCCAAAAGCCGAAGCCGCCTTTCATTCTGAGCGACTCCTCGTTTTTGTCATAGGATGAGCGTATAGCGGCAAGAAGAACACCGCATACAAGACCGATGAGCACAGCGAAGAATGTGATGACTAAGGACTTCCCGAAGCCCTCCACAAGCCATTTCCATCTGTCCTCAACTATGAAGCAACGGTAAAATGTATCCTTAAGATCCTGAAATATCAATACTATATCCAGAGAATCCATAATTCAACCCTCCTGAATTCAAAAAAAGAGGACGGGGTTGAAGCCGTCCTCGGATTCGGAAAAATGAGCCTTAAGCAGCTACTGTTGTCTCTTCTGCTGCTGCAGTTGTATCTTCAACTGCCTCTGCAGTTGTGTCTTCAACTGCTGCTGTGGGGATGTACTTTGCTACGATGGATGCTACTGTGCCGTCTGCTGTAAGCTCAGCAAGAGCATTGTTAACAGCTGTAAGAAGAGCTGTGTTTTCCTTTGCGATAGCAATAGCATAGTCCTCAACTGCCCATTCAGCATCAAGGATCTTGAGGCCTTCGTTTTCAGCTACGAAGCTCTTTGCGGGCTCGTTGTCGATGATAACTGCATCAACCTTACCGGTCTTAAGAGCCTGAACAGCTGCTGCACCTGTCTTGTAACGAACTACGTTTTCCTCACCGTAGCCGCCTTTCTCTACTGAAGAGGAAGCATAGATGTCACCTGTTGTATCCTGCTGAACACCGAACTTCATAGAGCCGTCACCCTTGAGATCGTCAAGAGAAGCAATTGCTGAATCCTCACTGACGATAACTACCTGGATGCCTGTAGCATAAGATGTTGAGAAGTTAACGCTCTCAAGTCTCTCATCTGTAACAGTCATACCTGCCATACCCATATCGAACTTGCCTGTCTGAACGCCGCCAACAATTGTGCCGAACTCTACATCCTTGATCTCAAGTGTAAGACCGAGCTTTTCAGCGATCTTGCCTGCGATCTCAACGTCGATACCTGCAAAATTGTCGCCTTCCTTGAACTCATAGGGAGGGAAAGCTGCGTTTGTAGCCATTACAAGTACACCGTCTGTAGCTGTAAGTGCTGCGCCTGTTGTTTCTTCAGCAGCTGCTGTTGTATCATCTGCTGCAGTTGTCTCTTCTGTGTTTCCGCCGCAAGCTGCAAATGCGCCTACAACGAGAACAAGTGTTAAAAGAATTGCAAAAAACTTTTTCATTTGTTTGTCCTCCAAAAAAATATTTTTATCTGCGTGGTAAAATATACCACTACAAATAATAAAATGCAAGCGTTTTTGTATATTTATTTAAAAGTTTGTGAAACATACCCCGTTATAATACTCCCTCAATGCAATATTTATGCATATTGACAGACATACAGCCGCATGCAAGTCATAAATACTCATAAATATTCATATTTATTCATCATTATGCATCTTTTATGCATATATGCATAATTTTCCGTTATCCTAAATACGGCTGGGAAAAGAGGGATTTAATGAATAATGAATAATGAATGTTGAATAATGAATAATGTCGGAAGCCTGACGGCTTTTCCGCTTCGCTCTAAATCATAATTTATGTGCCGGCAAAAACCGTTCCGAGAGGCAGAAAATTAACCGAACTACGGTAGGGGAGGGGTTCCTCAGAAACATTTTTCGTCACTTGGAAAATGGTATTCTGCTTCTTTACTGTTCGGTAAATTATGATGTAGGCAAAAAAAGAAGCCTTCAGCAAAACTTATACTAAAGGCAACAAACTGTCAAATATATTGTGTGCGTCAAAGGGGATGATTTTTGCGCCCATTTCCCTAAAAAAAGAACACGGACTTTCGCCCGTGTTCATTTTTTGCTCTTTGTTACGATTAAGCAGCAGTTGTTTCTTCAACAGCCTCAGTTGTCTCTTCAACAGCCTCAGTTGTCTCTTCAACAGCCTCAGTTGTCTCTTCAGCAGCTGCAGTTGTGTCTTCAACAGCCTCTGTTGTCTCGTCGCCTGCTACAGTTGTCTCTTCAACAGCTGCAGTTGTCTCTTCAACAGCAACAGTTGTCTCTTCTGTGTTTCCGCCGCAAGCAGCAAAAGCTGCAACGATAACGAGTGTTAAAAGAACAGCGATTAACTTTTTCATAGTTAAATCCTCCAAATGTTATATGTATTTTTTGTGCGTTTTATCCTGAACGCAGAGAGAAATATACCACCTAATGTAAAAAAAAGCAAGGGTTTTGTAATAATTGTCATAAAGATTATGAAATATTAACCAAAATAATGGTTTGCATAAATTTTATTTATTGAAATTAACGGGCATTGATTACAAAAGGATTACAACCAAGAAAAATGGGACAGAAATTGATTCTTCACGAAAAGTTTGGGAATGATGTCGGCACGGCATTCTGCAGTTTTTAGTAAACCTGCCCAAAGCCATCTGCCTCCCCATCAGCACCGAAAAAGCTTCTGACTCCTCAGCGAACTTCCCATCAGCACCCTAAAAACTTCTGACTCCTCAGCTCGTGCCAAAGGCACGGCGTTCTGCAGTTTTTAGTAAAAACACCCTAAATCCATCAGACTTTCCATCAGCACCGAAAAAGCTTCTGACTCCTCAGCTCGTGCCAAAGGCACGGCGTTTGGGAAGTTTTCTTTTTATCTGAATCAGCCTGACTTCCGAGAAATGTTCAGAATTTCTGCAAGTGCGCCTCTTTTCCGCAGAAAAGGGGATGCAATTGCGGGAATTGTGGGCATTTATCGGAATCCGGCACCCCTCTTAAAGTCAGTTACAAGGGTAAAGTAACTAAACCAAGTCTGCAGTAACCAAGTGGCTGCACGAAAATGGGACAAAAATTATTCCATTTGTTGTTTTCGGCGGTGGCAAGCTGTACATTGGTACCGCGAACCGCCGAAAACAAAGCACAAGGGAACTCAGCTAAAGCAAAGAAAATTGCCTTCAGCAGAAATTCTGCTAAAGGCAACAAACTGTCAAATATATTTTGTGCGCCAAAGGGGATGATTTTTGCGCCCATTTTCAAAAGAGGTTGCGGAAGAAATCTGCTATCCTTTGGAAGAAGCTCAGAAGAAGCTCCCAGAAGGAGAATTTCTCGTCTCCGCCGTCCTCATCTGTGAGATCCTTCATAAGTCCCTCAGCCCTTACATGCACATCGCCTGTATTTGCTTCAATAGTGTAATAGCCGTTTGCGTCGGGCTCTACCTTTTTGTTATTGAAGTAAACCTGATAATCCTCGAAGGTACCGTCAGCGATAAGGCTGAAGGTGATGGGAGCATCTGTTGCCCAGAACATATTTGTAGTTTCTGTGATAACATAAGCCTTTTCGACGATGTAGTTTACATTGCTGAGCACTGTATCGAACATAATAACTCTTGCATTGGCTGCTGCACCTACGGTGATCTCCTGAGTTACGGTGAGATTTCCGCTGGATGCGGTAACAGATACGGTACCTGCCTTTACAGCCATAAGCTTACCGTTGAGGAAGAAGGCGACAGATTCATCGGCAGAGGTGAAGATAACATCACTGACCTCAGTGCCTACAGGCATCTTATAAACCTTAAGAGCGGCGGCAGTACCTGCCTTGATGCCTTCATATCCTCTGATTTCAAGAGTTGCGTTCTCTTCGGGATAAAGCTTTGAGATAAGACCTGAGAGAGCGGAACAGGTATTGTCGATGGCACTCTGCTCTGCAATATCTCTTGTATCTCTGTTTGCAAGATACTTAGCAATTTCTGCCTTCATCTCTTCGATTGCGGCAGTATTTACAAGGATCTCAGCACTGTTATCGTAATTTCCGCTGAGAACATCCTCGAAGATAGCTGAAAGTCTGTCAAGCTCGGTATAATCGCAGGCAGAGGTAAATACTGCAACGAATACCGTATCGCCTGTTACGAGACATTCGCTGACTTCGGTGCCGTCAACTGACCAGCACTTGAAGGTGTGAACGAAGCCGTCTTCATCTGTAAAGCTCTCGACATCAGGTCCTGCAAGGACATCACCGGGATAAGCCTTGAGAGTGCTTACGGTCTCGCCTTCAACAACGAAGCTTACCTTCTTGAGTGTTCTGAGCGTTGCCGTGAAGCTCTTTTCATACTTTCCGTCATCGGTCTTTACGGTGATAATAACCTCACCGTCACCGCGGACATTGATATTACCGTTTGCAGAGACAGCAATAAGAGTGCTGTCGGAAACAGTTACAGAATAGGCATATCCGCTTTCAACGGTAACGATATCCTTGATATTTCCGGCATATCCGCTTTCGTTTGCATCAAGATCATATGTACCGTCAGAAGGAACGGGAGCAAGAGAGATAACTATCTTTGCGGGAATGGAAACATACTTCTTATGTGAAGCGTCATTGAGACAGGTGAAGGTAATTTCGCCCTCCTCGGTCTCTGTAGGCTCCTTGGTGGTAACACCGCTGTCCCACTTGTGACCAAAGGCATGAACAAGGATCACATTACAGTTAAGGCATATCTGATTCTCCTCGCAGGTTGCCGCAGGTCCTTCCTTGTGTCCCGTTTCGGGAATAACCGTGCTTGAAAGGATCTCGTTACAGTCAAGGCAGATTGTTGAAAGCTGTCCTGCTGTCTCACAGCCGGGCTCAACGGTTACTTCTTCCTTAGTTTCACCGTGTCCCTTGGGTGCGATGCTTCTTGTGGTGATTTGGAATCCGCAGACACCGCAGTTAAGCGCCTCAGTACCGAAGCCTTCGCAGGTAGCGGGAGTAATTACCTCCCAGCTGCCCTCTGTATGAGGAGCAAGGGGAAGAGCTCTTGTTTCAATTGCCTCTGAGCAGACAGTACAGTAATTTGTCTCACTGCCGTTTTCAACGCAGGTGGATTCCTTAATAAGTGTCCAGGTGTCTGAATATGTATGACCGAGAGATGGCTTTTCATTGTCC
Organism: Clostridia bacterium; assembly: GCA_017440965.1. Taxonomy (GTDB): domain Bacteria; phylum Bacillota; class Clostridia; order Oscillospirales; family Acutalibacteraceae; genus RUG806. The sequence goes on from JAFSGH010000057.1 coordinate 9,388, forward strand.
TTGTAGCTGTCGGAGCAGACTTCACAGGTGTGAAGAGTGTAGCCCGCGTCAGTACAGTTGGGAGCAACTACTGTCTCAATATATGAGTGAGGAAGCTTGCCTGTCTTTACGGTCGATGAAAGCACCTTATTGCAGACGGAGCATACTGTCTTTTCTGTGTATGTGCCTTCATTTGTACATGTGGCATCAGCTGTTTCATAAACGGTCGTTTCCTTATGACCGTAGGCTTTTGTAATAACGCTTAAGCAGACGGTACAGATCTGATCGTTTTCACAGTCAGCTTCATCTCCGGGAGTATGGGGAAGAGCGGGGATATAAACCTCGCTGTCGGAAAGTGCCTCAGAATAGGGAGCATTTACAGAAGCGTCTGAGGGATAGTGCTTTAAGCATCCGGAGCAGTCCTTATGAGCATTGATGCCCTGCTCCTTACAGGTAGCTGCCTTTGCCGCAACATCGGTAAAGCTGTGTCCCGTAGCCGCAACTGCAGTGGCTGTCTTATATGTACAGTTCACGCAGGAGAAGGTCATTGTGCCTTCCTCAAGACATGTGGGAGCGGTGGTGATAACGCCCGCGTCAAGAGAATGGTCCTTAAGAGGAAGAGTCTGAGTTTCCGAATATGCGCACTTTACGCAATAGGTAACGATGCTGCCCTTCACGGTACAGGTGGATTCGGTCCTCTTTTCCTGCATCTCGTGTGCCTCGGCAGTTGTTGAATATCTTGCAATTGCCGTCAACGAGGAGGTGATATTTGTGATATCCTTGCTCCAAGCGCTGAATACATAGTGCTCAGTTGAGCTCTTTTTGGGGAAGGATACAAAGTCTGAGGGAGCTACGGCTGCCGTGCCGTGGGGAACCTGCACGGTGGTATTTACAAGTGTGCCGTCCTGAATACGGTAAGTAAATGTAACATCATATACATTTATTTCCCATACTGCATAAAGAACAACTACTGCACCCTCGGTGCTTGCAAGATCGCTTACATCTTCCTTGTCGGTATATTTTACGGGACCGCCCGAAGTAAGTGCCCAGCCCATAAAGTGATAGCCTGTCTTAACAAGAGTGCACTCGGGAAGGGTAAAGGCTGTGCCGTATACGGCATTTACGGATGCCATAGTATTATCAGCACCCTGAGAGTCGAAGGAAACGGTATAATTTACGGGAGTCCATACCGCATAAAGCACTACGGAGCCGTTTTTGTCAGCATTGAGCTTTTCTACTGTCTGACCGTTTTCATATACCTTCTCCCCGTCGGGAGTAAGTGCCCAGCCTGAAAGGATATAGCCCTTCTTGGAGAATACGTTTTTGGGAAGAGTAACGCTGTCTGTGTACTTATATGTGGTAGCGTCGATGCTGAGTCCCTCGCCGCCGTTCTTATCAAAGGTAAGAGTATAGGAATTTTCACTCCATACAGCATATAATGTTACGCTGTCACCCTCCTCGGTCTTAAGATTATCATACTGAACATCACTGACAAGCTCACTGCCATCGGGAGTAAGCGACCAACCGATAAAGGTATATCCCGTCTTATTAAAGCCGCATTCGGGAAGAGCCGCCTCGCTGTCATAAATGACCTCACGGTCTGCCATTTCACCTTCGGCAGTATTTGCGTCAAAGCTGACGGTAAAGGTGTTTGCTCTCCACTTTGCATAAAGTGTTACAGAGCCGTTTTCCTCGCTTGTAAGGTTGTCTACCACCTGCTTATCGGTGTAAAGAACCTCTCCGTCGGGAGAAAGAGACCAGCCGATAAAGGTGTAGCCTGTCTTTATAAAGTAGTTTGCGGGAAGCTGGAAGGCGGTATCGTAAACGCAGTTGATAATACCTATTCCGCCAAGTCCCGTGTTGCCGTCAAATGCAACACTGTACTGATTGGGAGTCCACTGAGCGTAAAGGGTGTATTTGCCCTGATGAACGCTTGTAAGATTGAATACTGTGTCAGAATCGGTGTATTCATTGCCCTCGCTGTCCTTCCAGCCGCTGAATACATAGCCTTCTCTTATATATTCATTCTTATTGAGCACGCCGCTTTCGTCATAAGTAAAGGTCTGCTCTGCCATTACACCGCCTGTACTGCCGTTTCCGTCAAATACAACGTTATACTGAGCCTTTACCCATCTTGCATAGAGAAGTCCGGAGGATACTGCACTTTCTGAAGTTACTGTAGTTGTAAGGCTTTCGTCCGTGCACCAGCCGTCAAAGAGGTAGCCCTCTCTCTCGGGAACGGGAAGTGTGCCGTAGGTTGTTGAAACTATCTTACCTGCAGGTGAGTATTGAGTCTTCTGTGTTCCCTCTTCTATCTTAAGTCTGATGGTGAAATCATCGCAAACGGTAGCAGAAAGAGAGGTATCAAACCAGGTGCGGAAGCTCAGAGCATCAATATGAACACAGTGCTTATCTTCATATGTCTGAACTCTTTCTGTGCTGTCGCCTGAGAAGTTATCAAAATTATAATATCTTCCGACAGTGCCGTCACCGTTGGGAAGCTGATAATTATTATTCTTATCTGTAGGCTCTATGACCGTACAGCCGAGACCGCTTGTAAATGTACCGGAAAGCTTTTCTATGGAGATCATATAGCTCTTTCCCACTGAAGGAGTATAGGGAGTGTAGCTGAATTTAGTTCCGCCCGCAACATCCGTGCCGTCGAGAACTATGGTCTCGGTATCCTGATTCCAGGTATATGAAAGACCGTCCGCGCTGACCTTTTCTTCCGAGGGGATAAAGAGGTTAACACCGATGTCATCGTGATTTACATCGAAGTAAACGCGAAGTCCCTTACCCTCAAGAAGAGCATCAAGAGAACTGTTCAATTCACGGGTAAATTCTTCAACATTGAAGGTGAGATCTACATTTGTAAGCACGCCGGATGCATTGATATATGCAAGCATAAAGCGGTTCCATGCAGACGCATTTGTATCGGGATCTATATAAGAGATGTCATAGCTTGAGGAGTTCCAGTTCTTCTTTACGCCTAAAACGCTGAAATATGAAGCGGCTCTTCTTACTGCCTCACGAAGCTCTGTCTTATCCACCTGAACGGCATTAAGAGCGATAGCGGAGGATGCCGCCTGATAGTCGCCCTCTGCGTCAAGGGATTCATAATATGCCTTTGCGGTATATGTCTTATTTGTTGTACGCTTATCTATCTCAGCATTCCAGGGGCCTGCATACTTGATGCCGAGAGCGGGAGATGTAACATTCTCTTCAGAAGCAAACTTCACATTTACTGCGTCTCTTGCTGCTGAAAGGACTGCAGAGGTGTCATATGTGCCGGTTACCTCATGTGAAAGACCTGTTGCATCGCCGACATACCAATTTGAAGCGGGAACTCTTCCTGCGTTAAGTCCGTCAGAGGAGTCCGTATCCGTCAGCATCATACCGACAGAAAGGTTCGGGATCTCATTGAGGTTATCGTAACGGCTGATATCTATTCTGACAGAGCCGAGCTTTGTGGGAGTTACCTGAGAAATAACAGTCTGAGCGGAAGCATCCTTGTTGCTGATCTTTCCGTCAGAATAGTCAAAGGAGCCGTAGGGATATGTATTATCGCCGACAGCGGTTGCAAACCAGTTCATTGCCTTGGAGCTTGAATTAAGCTCGGCACCGGTCTGACCTGCATAGAAATATGCGGTATTTGGGTCCGTGCCTGAGAATACTGCGTTATATCCGCCTGCAAATACGCCTGCTGCACCCGTTACTTCTGTTCCGCCCGCATATGCCTTATTGCCCTTACTTAAGAAGGGAGAGAAGCTTCTTCTTGAGGAGCTGCCGCTGTTAACAGTGAGATAATAGGGATAGAGAGTGTTTTTTGCGGCAGCGGTATTATCTACCGAGTGAACACCCGATACCCAGGAGATATGCTGGCCGTAGGCATTGATATCGCCCTTCTCATTATAAATTCTTGCAGCGGCACCGTAGGGTATCATATAAGGCTTATACATATAAGTATAGCTGAATACTGCCTTATCGTTGCCGTTATTATCCTTATAGCTTACGCACCATTCGATATAAGCACCGTTAATATCGGAAGAAAGCACGGGAGAAGTACCGCCCGTAACCTCAAAAAGATAATAACCGCCCATATCGGTCTTTGTGAACGAAACAGTGCCGTAATCAGCTTCTGCCATATATTGACCGAGAATGTCGATGAACTTAACGGTAAGCTCAACATCGTTCATTCCGTCCTCAGCGGCAAAATATATCTTGCCCGTCTCCTCGAAATTCGCCTCGGCTACGGGAGCAGCAAATATATTTTCCGTGTCAACGGTGTTGCCGACATAATACTGGAACGGTGCACTCGAAGCACTCTTCCAGGAGGAAACCTCAGGATAGAGGTAAATGACCTCAGGAACATAAAGTGCCGTTCTTTTGCCCGTATTCACAACAGCAGCCGATGCCTCAAGCCCCGCTATATCAAGGGGGAAGAAGCAAAGTGCCGTGAACATCATGACAGCACACAAAAATACGCTTAATGCCTTTTTAAGATTTCGCATATCCACATCTCCTTAATTCATCTAAAAATAAAGACAAATACAGTTATAAACATAATAACACATAAAGAAAATATTTTCAATAGCAAAAAAGGGAAATAGGTGCAAAATTCATCCACTTAGCGGAGTGTTCGTAAAGACACTCCGCAGTTTTATTCGCCTTTCGGCGAGTTTTATTGCTTCGCAGTGATATTTGTCTTGCGACAAGTGATATTGCCTTCGGCAGTTTTCGGCGAATAAAATAACACTGAAGCCGCAAGGCTTCAATATCACTTTTGA
>JAFSGH010000058.1 GCA_017440965.1 Clostridia bacterium
AAGTGATATTGCAAATATAAATTTGCAGTGATATTTTTGATAAATCAAAAGTGTTATTGAAGCCTTACGGCTTCAGTGTTATTTTATTCGCACAAAACTGTCCGAAGGACAATAACACTCGGCGTCAGCCGAATATAACTGTGAAGCAATAAAACTCGCCGTAAGGCGAATAAAACTGCGGAGTGTCCTTACGAACACTCCGCTAAAAGCTCAGGTCTTTCATTTATTGACAGAATTCAAAAAAGTCAGATCAGTTCGTATCGGAAAAAGCCTTCCGACTATGAAATACAGGAAAAGTGCTTATACTATAATGAATCTTTCGCCGATCCTTCCCTTGGTGCTTTTATCCACCGTATAGGGAGTAAAGCTTTTGTCGTCAGTGGTATCTATTAGTATACAAGAGGAGTTTTCCGTGTTACCGTAAGCTTTTAATGTTATCTCAAATACCGTTTCCTCGGTAATATACTGCACAGGCTTTGCAAGGGGCAAAAGAGTACCGTCCTTCACAAAAACAGGGATATTGCTGCTTTCGTAAATAAAGCTTCCCCTCTTTTCCTCACCCGTATAGAAATCAAACCACTTTCCCTCGGGGAGCTTTACCTCCCTTTTATTTTCGGGATAAAGAATGGGGGCAACAAGGAGAGAATCTCCGAAGAGATATTCATCGTCACAGGTCCTTGTGAAGTCATCGTTATAATCACTGACAAGTGCTCTTACGGGCGGTCTGCCCTCCTTATGATATCTGTAAAATGCAGCATGGAGATACGGCACAAGACTCATACGCAATTCGAGAAGCTGACGGATCTCGCCAATACAGCCGTGTGTCTCCCAGGGCATCTCGTCAAGATACCAGGCATTCGTAAGTGCCATTACGGAAAATACCACAGCCTGCATTCTTCTTATAAGCTCTTCCTTATTTGCCGCGTGTCTTACCTCAGGCGACCACAGAATTCCCGAAAAGCCGCTGTTTACGGTGGCAAGCAGATATTCCTTCTGATCGTAAAGATCGGAATAGAGAACAAAGGGATAAGAAGAGCTCAGCGCACTGAGTGCTCTGACCTGAGAAAATGTAGGCTTTCCCTCAAGAGCCTCAAGCAAGGTCTTGCAGTAAAGAACACCGAGAAGATTATGATACTGATCACCTGATATTCCGGAGGGAAATTCCGTGCAATCGGGGAAGAACCATCCTCCCGTATAGTCACTGCCGTCGCACTCATCCAGCTTAAATCCGCTTATTCCCTCGTCGATAAGTGCCTTTTGCTGTACCGAGAAGGCATCTCTTGCCTCTTTCATCGTAAAATCAGGAACAAGTCCTTCCCATACGAGAATATCTCCGCTGTAGGGCATAAGTGAATCGAAAACGGGAGAGGTGGGATGTGTATAGCAATGCTCCCACAGATTCAGATGGAAATTATCCTTTATAAGTGACTGAGCCATTCTTTTATGGTTGGGGAACCGTCCCTTTTCATCCCACACAAATGAGCAGGAATAGGATTTTGTCTGCCAGCCGGGCTCAAGTCCCAATATATCGCAGGGAATCTCATATTCCCTCATCCTTTTTGCTATGGAGAGCACCTGCTCCTCATTAAATTTCCCGCAGCAACGGTAAAATCCGCCAAGTCCCCATAAGGGAGGCATCGCACCGCCGCCTGAGAGCAGATTATAGCCGGATACCACATCAAGTATCCTTTCACCTGTGATGCAATAGATATCGACTCCCTTTGCAACGGGAATCTCGATCAGAAGCAGCTTTTCTCCCGATGTTTTCTTGCTTTCATAAAGCTCCTCTTCGCAAAGAGCAACTTCCTTTACAAGGGTATTGTCTTTTTTGACCTTACCTTCCTTTGAAGAAGTAAAGGTCACATATCTTGCGGTATCAACATATATTCCGAAGCCCTTATCGGTTACAAAGAAGGGAACGGGAGCGTGGCAGTTTCCGTTATTTGTTCTGGTATCCGCATTGGTCTTTATCTGCATTCTTTTACCGCTCTGCTCAAAGCCCTTCTGCTGAAGTCCGAAACCGTAATATGAGGTATCCTCCGATACATTTACCGAAAGAACACAGCCTGCATCAGTAACCTTAAAGCTGATCCTCTCTGCCCTTTCGGGGCAGACAGTCTCAATATCGCAAGCAGGCTCAGGCGAGAAGGTAAAGGGAGTTACCTTCTCGGGAGTGCCGTACCTTATTTTATATATCTTCATTTAACAGCCACCTTACTGAAATTATCTCTGATCTCTGCGGCGGTTCCTGTAGAAAGGTAGAATTCATAGCTTGTGGGATTGAAGCTTCTGAAGGTATAAGCTTCAACTGCTGCAATGTAAGAGGTGGGACCTTCAGTTGCGGGATCTGCTGAAGTGCAGTTTCCTCTTGAGAAAACACCTGCAAGGAAGGATACCTCATTCTTTACATATAAGCCTATACCGAAGCTGTCATCAAACTCTCCGATGAAGGCTGCCCAGTTTTCTGTTGCATTGAAATTAGGATAGCCTGCATCAGGCCAGAAGATGAGGTCGTTTTCATATGAAAGCGTCTTGTCTCCCGTCCAGGGAGCATTTCCTGAATAATAAACGAATCTGTTGAGAGGCTCTACACAGTAGAATGCGGGACACTCCTGAGTTGTATTTGCTTCCGGGTATCCCGAGAAGTCAACGAAACGGCATTCTGCCTTGACAAGCCCGTCAGAAAGTGAATATGTTGCCTCCATATAAGAGGGAGTGATATATTCCTTCTCCTTTGCCCAGTCAAGAGGACGGCACTTGATATATATGGAATTATCGCTGATCCTTACATCCACGGTCTTTGCGGAATCATTAAACTGATTTCCGCCCTGAACGGGATTGTAATTCCATTTATTATCCATAAATATACCGCCGGTATATCCTTCAAAATCGCCCGTTCCGTAATAGGACTGCTGAATAAGTCTGCCGGTATCGTTGGCATTTATAAGATTGACATTCTTACTGCGTGCTCTCACGCCGTAACGGGAGGAGGCATCTGAATCGACCTTTGTAACACCGTCAACGATGACAGCCTCAACGGAGGAATTTTTGTCCTCAAGATAAGAAAGAGCACCGCCCCAGTCGAGATTGACACCTAATTTATGCTCCCCGTTTTCGATATATATCTCCTTAGAAAGCACCTTGCGGTTGAAAAGTCCCACAGCCTTAAGGGTAAAATCCGCTTCATCCTTATTGAGCGGAGCAAAGCTTACGGATATGAGCTTATTCATTTTGGTGTTTTCAAGATATCCGTCAATAAGGCTGTAAAATTCGGCATTTTCTCCGGGCTCAAGGAAAAATTCCTCACTGCCCTCCGACTTACCTTCGTAGGTGATAACACCCTTCATATAAGCATCGGAGGAATAGGAAATACCGAAGAAATTAAAGATATCGGTCTTCATATCAAAGGTATATGTAACAACACCGTTTTCCTCTGTGACGTCTGCCGCGGCTTCGTCACCGTTTACCGAAAGAGCGCTCTCCGAAACGGGAATCTCAAAGCTTTCCTGAATATTACAGGGGAAAAAGCTTAAAATGTAAGAGGGAAAAAATACAAAAAGTGCAGTAAAAAATGCTATCAGCTTATCCATAGTGATTCTCCTTCATCAAAGATGTGTATTTCTTATAAAATAATTAAGTCCGCCTTCAAAAAAATCGGGACGCCTTAGAGCCTTGTCACCCATAATTGACATAAGCTTTATGTGTCTCGTTTCAATACTTCCGTCCTCGGAAATATCAATAACTCTTCCGCCTCTCACATCATCGTGGGCAGACATATCATAGCCGACACAGGAATCGTAGCCTAAAATAATTCCGCAGTATTTTCCGTGATATGCATTCATATGCTCGTGACCGCAGAATATTCCCTTTACATCGCCTCTTTCAAGGCAAGCCGTAAAAAGTCCCGTATTCAGCTCCGAGCAGCAGACAGCCTCTCTCTTTTCCCCGTACATATCGCATTCCTCGGGATTGCGGAAAATGAGATTGAATTCGATGCAAGGGTTATGCATAAACATCAAAGCCGGAATCTTTCTGCCGTTTTCCTTTTCAGACTCCCTGGATGTGTTATAGTACCACATGACCTGCTGAAAAAACGGCATAGCCTGAACACTTCCTGAGCCAAAGGCAAAGGGAAGGCGGATATTATTGTCCTCCTGCTTTATTCCGAACTGCTCGATATAATCGGATATCTCACGGTTGGAATCAAGGGCAAAAAGATTATATGCCGTTCTTTTGCCGTCTGCAGAATATACGGGAATAACATAGTTACACACGCCGAATATATCCTGCGGCCCTCTTTTTGAAAAGCAGTGCGGTATAGTCTCATATACCCTTTGCTGTTCATCGGTGGTCATTACCATTTCCCTGTCGTGATTACCGTAGATATGAGCCCAGGGAATTGCTCTTGAAATTACGGGAGACATTATATCGCAGAAGGAATTATAAAGGTATTCCGGATTATGACCTATACACTGATCTCCGCCGACCATTACAAAGTCAGGTGAGGTCTCGGCAACAAGGGCCTCAACAGCCTCCTTCACCTTGGGGCTGTAGGGATTGCCGTCCTCAAAGCCCTTTCTTCTTGAGCCTGCGTGAAAATCAGATATCATAAGAATTCTGAATTTCCCGTCGGCATTGAAGCACAGCTTTTTATTCACTTCATCATACATAGGCTTTCACCTCTCTTAAAGGATAACAGAATATAAAAATTTTTCAACAGTTTTGAGAAAAAAAGAGCCTTTTCCCGAAAAGAAAAAGACTCATCCGTATTATTTTATTTTCATCGTTCTCATGGCATTGAGTATTGCTATAACGGCAACGCCCACATCGGCAAGAACACCTATCCACATATTCGTAAGACCGAAAAATGCAAATATCAGAACGGCAAATTTGATACCCAGCGCAAAGATCACATTCTGCCTTACTATCCTTTTTGTTTTCTTTGCAATTTTTACTGCAGTAACGCATTTTCCGATATTGTCATCCATAATAACAATATCTGCCGCTTCGATTGCCGCGTCGCTTCCTACACCGCCCATTGCAATTCCCACATCTGAAAGAGCAAGCACGGGGGCATCATTTATACCGTCGCCCACAAAAACAAGGGCTTCGTTTTTTGCCTTTTTCTCTGTAAGAGACTTCACATATTCTGCCTTACCGTCGGGAAGAAGAGATGCTTTATAGTCACTGATGCCGAGCTTTTCAGCAGCTTCTCTTGCGGCGACATCATTATCTCCCGTCAGCATAACGGTGCTTCTTATACCCTCCTGCTTTAGCTTAGTGAGGGCTGTCTTCACATCTCTTTTAAGAGTATCGCCAAGCCTTATACAACCCTTATACACACCGTCAAGGGCAACATATACCACCGTTCCCGATATGTCATCGGGAGAAGCGATTCCGTTATTTTTCATAAACTGACGGTTTCCCGAAAGTATCACACCGTGCGTCGTCTGAGCCTCAACGCCGAAGCCTGAATGCTCCTTTACGCTGTCAGGCACCGTTACATTATTTACTGCCGCAGCAATGCTTTTACCTATGGGATGAAGAGAATAGTATTCTGAGCTTGCCGCAAGGCTTAAAAGCTCATCCTCACTGCTGTCCTTCGAGGGATATACACCGATAACAGAGAATTCTCCCGTTGTAAGAGTGCCCGTCTTGTCAAATACAAAGGTCCTTGCATTTCCGAGAGCCTCAAGGAAATTTGCACCCTTTATTAAAATACCTTTTTTTGAAGCACCGCCGATACCGCCGAAAAATGACAGCGGCACGGAAATAACAAGAGCGCAGGGACAGGACACAACAAGGAAAATAAGCGCTCTGTATACCCAATCCTTCCAGTCCCCCGTAATAACAGAGGGGATAACGGCAAGAAGCAGTGCGGAAATTACAACAGCGGGAGTATAATATCTTGAAAATCTTGTAAGAAATCTCTCAGTCTTTGCCTTATTAAGCGTGGAATTCTCCACAAGCTCAAGAATTTTTGCGGCAGTTGAATCCGCATATTCCTTAATAACGGTGATCTTAAGAATCCCCGTAAGATTGATGCTGCCTGCCTTGACTTCATTTCCTTTTTCCGCCTCAAAGGGTACGCTTTCACCCGTAAGTGCCCGCATATCCAAAGAAGAGCTGCCTTCAAGAATAATACCGTCAACAGGTATCTTTTCTCCGGGACGGACAATGACCGTCTCTCCCTTTTCTATCTCCTCGGGAAAGACCGTCTCCTCCTCGCCGTTTCTTATTACCGTGGCTTCATCGGGCATAAGGGACATAAGCCCCGAAATTGATCTTCTGCTTTTGCCTACGGCAATATTCTGGAAAAGCTCTCCCGTCTGATAAAATACCATTACGAACACGCTTTCGGGATATTCACCGATAATAAGCGCTCCGACAGTGGCAACGGTCATAAGAAATTCCTCGTCGAAGAATTTTCCGTTTTTTATATTTCTGAAGCAACCGAGCAGGACATCATAGCCTGCCACAAAATACGGCACAAGGTATAATACCGAAAGGTTATACCCTTGGGGAGCAAATATTTTTTCAGATATGATAATTCCCGCAAACAGAATAAGACTTATGATTATTCTGTAAAGCAGTTTTTTCTGTTTTTTACTCATCAGCTCTCACTGTCCTTAACAAAAGCTCTGTCTTAAATTATGACCCTGCATTCGGGTATGGTCTTTTTTGCAACTGCAGGGATCTGCTTTACAATGCTCTCCATATCCTTTTCTTCTGCTTCAATTATCATCTTCTGCGCAATAAAGCTGACGCCGGCACGGGTTACGCCTTCAATTGATCCTATAGCCTTTTCAAGCTTTGCCGCGCAGTTGGGACAGTCAAGGTCCTCTATCTTAAATGTCTTTTTCATAAGTATCTCTCCTTTATTCTTCTATATGCTCCGTTCCCAGAGACAGTATTCCGCTTATATGGCTGTCTGCGAGGGAATACAGGCAGTTTTTACCTTCTTTTCTGAATTTCACAAGCCTTGCATTCTTAAGTATCTTCAGCTGATGGGACACGGCTGAAACACTGGATCCCGTTCCTTCTGCAATATCACACACGCAAAGCTCTCTTTCGTAGAGCAGATAAAGGATCTTAAGCCTCGATACCTCACCGAAGACCTTATAAAGCTCGCCTAAAGCCAGAAGCTCCTCATCACAGGGCATTTTTTTCAATGCCTCATTTACTGCCCCGCTGTGCTGATGATGACACTCGCAAACGGGAGCAACGGGGGATATATCCTTATTCATAATTCCCTCCTTAATATTGAATGTTTGAACAATCATTCAAATGTTCAACTGTAGTATAGCACCCTCTGCCTGCTTTGTCAACAAAAAAAATCACCCGACAAAAATCGGGTGACTGCTCTTATCTGAGAACTTTCTTATGCTTCTGCTGTAGTATCCTCAGCAGCCTCGCCTTCTTCTTTCTTTCCAAAGAAAGTAAACACAGTACCTAAAAGCATAATGATCCAATCAACAAGAACTCTTATTGCGCCGGGAAGCATATCCATAAGAAAAACTCCTTTCAAATCTTTATCTGTAGTGATTATACAATACTTTCCTGCCGTTGTCAATTTTTTTCTTGTTTATCTTTTTATATAATATTCTTTTGTTCACTGAGCGCATATATTTTTTTACATTCCGATAAAAAAAATATCCCGTTGCAAGAAAACGGATTCGCCGTACGCAACAGCGACCGTTTTCGGTGAGTCTTTCTCCGAGGAAAGCTTGTTTCCCGTTCGGAGGGACATATAACCTTTTTGTATTATAGGAAGGAATTTCCTATAATGCAAAAATATCCCCGTACAGCATATGTACGGGGAGAGAGGCTCCCTAAGAGCCTTTTTATCCTATTGTGATCTGCTTTACCTCGGGAGAAACGGGAACTTTCTTTTTGAGAGTCAGAGTAAGAATACCGTTTTCGTGCTTTGCAGAGATATTTTCCGCATCTATATCGGAAATATCGAAGCTTCTTTCGTAGCTGCCTCTTGTTCTTTCGGTACGGATATAGCCGTCCTTATTCTCCTCTTCGGTATTTTCAACCGCCTTTTCAGCCTTGACCGTAAGGATGTCGCCCTCAACAGATACCTTGATATCCTCCTTTGAGAAGCCGGGAAGCTCAGCCTCAAGAATAAAGCCGTCCTCAGTCTTTATAATGTCCGTCTTAAAGCGTCTTGTTTTCACTTCTTCGGAGAAAAAAGGCTCATTGAAGAAAACTCTTGCAAGATTATCCATCTCGCTGAAGGGACTCCAAAAGGAATTGGATGAATGTGACATAGGGATAATTTTAAACATTGTTTTTTCCTCCTTGATATGATATAATTTTTTGGCAATGTTTTCGGGGAGTGTCACGGAACATCAGGTGTGCCGCCTCAACGCTTTTGCCTCAAGGAACCCTTTGTTCCCTCCCTGTGACTATAATATATACTACGATTGTTGTATCCGTGTGATATTTGTGTGACTATTCTGTAAATATTAGCACTCTCATACAATGAGTGCTAATTTCAGCAAAAAAAACTTAAATGCTCAAAAAAAAGAGGGATAACTCATATGAAACCTATCGCTGTACTCATCTGCAGACTTCTTGCTTTTATCGGAAAGCTTTTCGGCAAGGGAACCAGCCTTCCCGGTGCTGTAGTTCTTAAGCTTTTTCCCGACATCCTTTCAAGGATAACCTTCTCCTCTCCCGTTATTGCCGTAACAGGCTCCAACGGTAAGACCTCCACCGTTGAGATGATCGCCCATATTTTTGCTGCATCGGGCAAAAAGGTCATTTTCAATAAGGAAGGCAGTAATCAGATAGAGGGCGTCACCACCCTCTTATTAAAAAACTGTACCCTTTCAGGCAAGGTAAAGGGAGATATCGTTCTTCTTGAAAGTGACGAGAGATACGCAAGACATACCTTTAAGCATATAAAGCCCACACACTTTGTTGTAACAAATCTTTACAGAGATCAGCTTACAAGAAATGCCCATCCATTTTATATATATGATATATTAAAGGATGCAGTAGATCTTATTCCCAATGCAGCTCTTCTGCTCAATGCCGACGATCCCATTGTAAGACAGTTCGGTCTCGGAAGAGAAAATACCGTATATTTCGGAATGGAGAGAAACCGCTATTCAGAGGAAGTATCTACTGCCTTATATAATGACTGCTGTTACTGTCCCGTCTGCAAGGAAAGGCTTGATTATTCCTATTTCCACTATGCTCATTTAGGAAATTACTCCTGCACTGTCTGTTCATATAAAAGACCCGATACGGCATTTACGGTAGAGGATATCGACCTTGAAAATAACAGCATGACCGTAAACGGTAATAAGATAGAGCTTGCTTTTTCAAGCAGATACAATATATATAATCTTGCCTCCGCCTATGCCGCCGCAGTTACAGCGGGAATAGACGGAAAGACCGCCGCAGCAGCACTTTCTGATTTCGTAATGAAAAACGGTCGAGTCGTAAAATTCACGGCAGGAGAAAATGAAGGACTTTTACTCACATCCAAGCACGAAAACTCCACAAGCTATAATATGAGCCTCGAATATGTAGTAAGACAAAAGGAGCAAAGCGAGCTCATAATCATCGTTGACGAGATAAGCAGAAAATACTACACAAGTGAGACAGGCTGGCTCTGGGATATATCCTTCGGACAGCTGAAAAACTCATCAGTTAAGAGAATAATCCTTACGGGAAGCTATGCATATGATCTTGCACTGAGATTTGAATTGACGGATATTGATTCAAACATAATCGTCACCGAGCCTGATATTGATAAAGCGGTCGCTCTTATATCAGAGCCCTTCGACGGAAAGCTCTTTGCAATAACCTGCTTTTCAGATAAGGACAAGCTTTATTCCCGCGTAAAAGTACAGTCCCCCACAGCGAAATAAGAGGTAACAATATGAAAAATATCAGAATTCTTCATCTATTCCCTGAGCTTTTAAGCCTTTACGGTGAATACGGCAACCTTCAGGTGCTTATACATTTTCTCAGAAAAAACGGCTTTACCGCAGAATGCGTGCCCTATGAAGAGGGTGAGCTGTCCCTTGAGGGCTTCGGGCTCATTTACATCGGTTCAGGAACTGAAGCCAATATCAGAGAAGCCGCAAAAAGACTTATGCCTTATAAGGACATAATAAAAGCGGCTGTCAAGGATAATAAATTATTTCTTGCGACGGGAAATTCAATGGCAATTTTCGGTGAATGCATAGAAGCTAAATCAGGCGAATTCCCCGCTCTCGGAATTTTCCCCTACAAAACAAAGGAAAGCGAAAAAAGGTTTATCGGAGATGCTCTTACAAAGGATGCCTTCGGCTCTCAGGCCATCGGATTTATAAATACCTCCTATATTTATGAAGGCATAAGCACTCCTCTTTTCGAGCTTGTCCTCAACAGGGAGCTTGGCAACGATAAACGCTCCCCTTCTGACGGCTTTTGTGAAAAGAATTTCTTTGCAACTCAGCTGACAGGCCCTCTCACGGTAAAAAATCCCCACCTGCTATGTCACTTCATAAAGCTTATGACAAATGAGAATATAGAGCTCTCAGACAGTGAAAATATAGTAAAGGCCTACAGCAATTCTCTCGCACAGTTAAGAAAGAGAGTATAAGAAAAAATCTGGTTCTCCACGGAAAGTTGGGGAATGATGTCGGCACGGGAGTGCCGGGGAAAAGTTTTGCTTGAGCTTTTTCAAAAGCTCACGGTGTCAAGAGGCAGAGCCTCTTGTCGCACTCCGCAGAGTGCGAAATCTCTTATGCTTCCAATAG
>JAFSGH010000059.1 GCA_017440965.1 Clostridia bacterium
ACAATGTCTGCTCACGGCAGCTGCACAGAATATGAAAAAGATAGCAATGTGTTGCGGATAATACATTGCTATCTTTTTTACTTTTAACAAAAAAACAACCCCCCGAATTAAATTGAAACGAGGGTTTGTCAGCAGTCTGACCTCAGCCCCGTAAGAGGCTGAGGTTGATTTTTATGTGTATCAGGGAATATTATGACCAATCGAAATTATAGTATTCGAGGAAGTTTACTATCGTTCCTTCGGCCTTTACATTCTTTGTCTGGAAAAGGATAAGATCGAGATTGAGGACTATTTCAGTCTCCATTATCATCTTATGCTTGAGTGAGGTCATTCTGTTGGTTGCCTTGTCTATAATACAGGTGATCTCACAGTTTGTATAATTGATATCAAACTTATAGCTGTTATAATCAAGAACAACAAGATATTCTTCTATAGGATCGGAAAGTGCATCGCGGTCTATGGGAGTCATAATATCCGCAAAGGAGCTGTTTTCGTGGTCGGGATTAAGCTGATCGTCAAAGGTAATGACTATCTTATAGCTTGCTCCGTCACTGTAGCACACTGCAGATTTTACAATGGACATATCAGTAAGATCACAGCCTGAATCCTGATTATAAAGCGGGAAGGTCTCTCTTACTGCGATATCATCGTGTGCCATTATCTGAATGGTGCTCTCCTCATCGCCCGAATCCTTGAGAAGCTCAGTGCCCACAAGGTTGAGAATACGGTTGATAAGCTGAACATCGCCGTTTCCTGCTTCAACACCTGATATCTCCTGATATTCGTTTCTTACATATCCGGGAGCTCTGACCTTGACATCGTTCATTGCACTCTTATAAAAAAGAATTACATCGGATGCAGACATTGCCATAGGTCTGTAGGAGGTGTCCACCTGAATATTCGCGCCTGCGGAAACAGTCGTCTCCTCAGTATCGGGAGCCGCCGAAACATCAGGAATATATATGGGCTCCTGTCCCGTATAAAGAGCCGTTGTTTTTTCTTCAACGATTATAGTGGTGGTTTTTTCCTCACCCTCGCCCTTTTTTCTTATGCTTATCTCATAACCGCAGGAGCATAAGGAAGTAAGAATAATTGCCATAGCACATATAACAGCAATAACTTTATATTTTTTCATTCAGATTCCTCCATAAAAAAATATCGGGGTATAACCTTTACCCCGATATTTTATCATATTCTTTTGAAACAATCAAGAAAAAAGAGTAACTTACTGTCTTTTTGCCTGACCGTTATCTCTGTAATACTGAGTATGAGTTTTGGGATGCTTTGTTGATGCCCATATCTCATCGGCAACACTGCTCCACTCATATGCAAATTCATCACAGCGGGAGCAGAGGGTATCAACATCCTCCTCAACAATGAGATTTGTAGATTTTGCACCCGTCTTTTTGATTATCTCACGCAGTTTATCGGGATTTTCAAGCATAGGACAGGGCCTTAAATGGTTATCATTAAAGGGCTGTCCCTTTCTGTATTCCATAAATAAGGGATTCTGAAGTGCCTCAAGCACCGTATGTGTTCGGATGTTTGAATCGGAATAATGGATGAAAACACAAGGCTCTATATCACCTGCAGAGTTTACATGGAAATAGTTTCTTCCGCCTGCAATGCATCCGCCTACATATTCACCGTCATCCTGGAAATCTATTACAAACATAGGCTTGCCGGTCTTTGAATTTCTCATCTTACGAAGCCAGAAATACATATACTTTCTCTGAGCAGGAGTGGGAATAAGCTCCTTGTCTGCACCGTGGCCTACGGGCATATAATTGAAGTACCATGCATACTTGACTCCGCTGTTTATCATAAGGTCGATAAAATCATCACTTGTTACATAATCAACATTAAGTCTTGTATAGCAGACGGAGATACCGAAAAGACACTTATTTCTTCTGAGCGTCTCCATAGCCTCCATTGTTCTCTTGTAAGCACCCTCGCCTCTTCTGGAGTCGTTGCTTTCCTCTGTACCCTCAATACTGAGAGCAAAGGCAAGATTGCCTACTCTTCTTACCTCATTACAGAACTTATCGTCAATAAGAGTACCGTTTGTATAAGCCATAAATGCGCAGTCGGAATGCTCCTCGCAAAGACGGATGATATCATCCTTTCTGATAAGAGGCTCACCGCCTGTGAACATATAAAAATGAGTGCCGAGAGCCTTAGCCTGAGTTACAACGGAATTCATTTCATCATAAGTAAGATTCTGTCTGTGACCGTATTCGGCAGCCCAACAGCCCTTGCACTTAAGATTGCAGGCACTTGTGGGATCTATAAGTATCTGAAAAGGAATGTTACAGTTATATTTTTCTCTGTTTGCTCTGACTTCCTTTGTTCCGAAATAACCTGCCTCTATACCGAGAGACAGGAGCATATGCTTGAGCATATCTCTGTCGATATCCTGAATGATACCTTTACCGAGCTTTACATATATATTATCGGGATCTGCGGCACCGGCCTTAAGCTTTTTGAAGTTTTCGGGGGGAAACATATTTCCTATAAGCTTCTCAGCAAAATCAAGGATATTTATAAAGCCCTTTTCGGGATTTTTATCAATATACTTAAGCACTCTGTCAAGAGCAACTCCTGCGGCAGAGGTAACAACTTTTTTCTTTAAGGACATTTTGACATACTCCGTTCAAAAAAAATAAAATTGAAATATAAATTTTTAAATCTTTAAGCATATATAATATACTCAAATTCCTCTTCGGTTACAACGGCTTGTAAAAATTAGGCTTGTTTATGTAAATTTTGTATGCTACTATTATGATAATATATGGTAAAATACTGTAATAAAGATTAAAGAAAGAGACTTTTTATATGAAAAACAAAATTTTTTCTCTGATATTATCCCTTCTGATGCTGATACCTCTTTTTTCTCTGACGGCATCCGCATCGGTGCAGGAGGAAAGAATAAAGAATGCCATGGAGGAATTCCTCGATCCTTCAGGTAAAATAATAGGTATATCCTCAAAGGGCGAATGGGGCGATTATCCCGAAAACTCAATACCCGCAATTGAGGAGGCCGCAAAAACAGATATTGATTTTGTGCTTATCGACATAAAAAAGACCTCTGACGGAGTTCTGATTGCCTTTTCTGATGACACAACGGAAAGAATGCTTATGTCAGAAACGGTTTACAATGTATCTGAAACCGATTATTCTACACTAAAGAGCTTCTACCTCAGAAAGGGGTGCGGAGGAAGTAACGAAAAGGCAAGCGAATATAAAATCCCCACCCTTAATGAAGTGACGGATATTGCTTCTGCCTGCGGACTTCCGCTGATCATCAGATGCGAAGCCGATCTTTTCCCTGAAATATCTGAGCTTCTTTATGAAAAAGCGGCTCTCGATATGAGTATTCTTATGGCACAAGCCGGCAAAAAGGAAATAAGCGAAGCCGTTTCATTATGTGAGCACACGCCCTATATCATAGGCACTGTAAAAGGAAATGTTGTTTTCAATATCATTTCATTTGTAAATTCCCTTGATGCCCTTTCTGCGGCAGGTGTTCAGCTGAAGACTGTAAACAGATACGGAATAAATTACTACAAAAGCTTACTCAGCAGATATTCCGAAAAAATGAGAGTTATCTGCGATCCCACAACACCCGAGGAATCAGGCTATAGAGAGGATTCTGAAGCATACTGGAACGATCTTATCTCAAGAGGCTATTCCGTTATAATTACCGACCACGCAGATATATTTTCAGAATACAAGAAAAGGGCAGATGAGGCAAGGATCAGGCTTCAGACGCTTTACGACAAATATGTCACAAATCATACTCTTCCTGACTTCAGGGATGAGGCACTCAATGACACAAAAAAGGCTTATACGGATGCGGTAGCAGAAGCTGATCTTCTTCTCGATGATGCTTCCGCCTCAGTTCAGGATCTTACAGACTGCTATGCTTCTCTTTTCAAGGCGGCAAACGATGTAAACATAAGCTTTTCCGCCCTTGAGGACGGCAGCGCAGGCACTACGGTGACACTTCCCCGTATTCTTCTCTGCATTGCGGCAGCCATGGCTGTTCTTGTTGTTCAGATATATTTCTTCAAAAGACGCAGAAAGGCAGGATAAATTATGATTCTCAAGCTCTTAACGGCAGTAATTGCCGTCGGTGTAATAGGCATCACATATTTTTATGTTGATGCACAAAAAGACGGTGCCTGCCCTAAGTCCTGGCTCCTTAAGATGATAGGCGCCTCAGGATATCTTGCAGTAGGTATTTTTTGTGCTGTAATGACGGGCGGCTTTTCCGAATTTGACAAGGCAATGCTTCTTGCACTTATTTTCTCATGGCTCGGAGATCTGTTTCTTCATATGTGGTTTCATAAGGTATGGACTGCATTGGGTTTTTTATGCTTCCTGACCTCTCATATCTGCTTCATAAGAGCATATATTACGGGCATAAACGGGCTTTCCGTAAAAGCTCCCGAGGCTCCCTTCTTTTCTGTCGGTGAAATAATTGCCGTTGTCATTTTTGTTGCACTGTTCATTGTTTGTATGATACGCTCAAAAATGAATCTCAAGGGACTTATGAAGCTTCCGATAATTATTTACGGAGCTGTTATCATGACTATGCTCTGTAAAGCATCGATACTCGGAATTGAAGCTGTAAAGTACGGTATTTCTCCCCTGTGCCTTATCTGTGCAATAGTCGGTGCCGTATGCTTTGTCCTTTCGGATTTCTCAATTTCATTTCTTATGTTTGACAAAAGACACAAAAAGAATTTCAAGCTGAAGCTCTTTAATATGTATACATATTTTGCGGCAGAGATACTTCTTGCATCGCTTATGTATTTCATTTAAGCTTATTTCTAAAAAAACTTCACCGTCGGATACCTTACTTTCAGAAAGGTCCGACGGTGTTTTTTAATGCTTATATGTATTTTTTCTGCCTGTTACTATACGGCAGAAGGTTCTGCCCGTAAAGGTATGAAAGCGCTGGATAAGTCCTCTGAAGGTAACTCCTGCGGCAATATTACTGCCGTAGGCATCTTTGTTTTTCTTCATTTCTCTTATGTCCTTAAGCGTGAACATATTATACCAATGCATAACATATGTACTGTAACGGGAGGTATCATTTTCATCTATATCAATTATACGGTAGCCGTACTGCGTGGAGAATCTGTCGTTCTGACTTCTCGTACTCAGAGAATTTACAATATCTATTCCCTTATGGCGTACACCGAATGCATTTGTGTGATCGTGTCCCGAAAATACGGCAAGCACATCCCCTTTTTCGGCCATAGCATCAAACTGACCGAAATTCTCATAACCGCAGCAGGGCGTTTCATTGAGAGTACCGTAGTTTACATTATCGGGATCAAACATATAAAACTTATTCTTATCGTACATATGTGCAAAAGAATAGAGCTTTCTTTTTGTGCAAGGCTTCAGAGCATCATACACCTCGGGAAGGATTATATGCTGAAAAGCAAGAGAATATAAAGGCTTACCCCCGTTATTGCTTCTGAGGGTGTCCGACATATTCTTATACCAATCAACATCCTCCTTGCTCATACATCCGTAATGTCCCTTACCGTCATAATCTCCGGAGTCAAATACCCAGAGATTAAAGCATACCCTTTCACCCTCAGAGGACAAAACGGGAACGGCATAGCTTGCGTTTTCGAAGGGCTTGACGCCGTTATGATCAGGTGTATGGCAGGAATATGAGCTGTACCGGAGCATAAGCTCCTTTCTTGAAAGAGCCCCTGTCTCAGAATCGTGATTTCCGAAGGTAACGGCTACAGGGATGCTGAGCCTTTCAAATACTGACATAAGCTCATTTATATAGCCATCTGTAACTGACGCATTTTCTTCATTTTCCACATTATCGCCCGTTATAACAACGATATCGGGATGCTCTCTTTCACATCCCTTTTCAATAAGAAAGCAGGATGCCTTTATATTTTTGTCGGACAGATGCGTATCCGTGATATGCATAACCCTTAATCTTTTGTTTCTGAATCTGATAAAATTCTGCTGTGACATATTATACCTCGCAAAAGCTTATCCTTTGCCTTACGGGATTTTCCCGTAAAGCAAAAATATTATATATACCGCCGTATCAATATATCTGCATACGGCAGAAAAAATTTATACAAGAATATTGAAATTATAGAAATTACTGCGTTTGACAAGCTCATCGTTAACAAAGTCAACGCCGAATTCCTCAAACACGGTATCTCTGTCAGAGAAGAGGTTTGTGCCGATACCAAGACGCTCTCCCTCGATCTCAACACCGATAGACGCTAAAATTGTGGGGAACATATCAAACACTGCCCAGTCTCTTGAAAATCTTCTCTCCTCCGGAAGCTCACCGAGGTCACCTGCGGGATTAAGGATCAGATTATAGCAGGAGCGGTGGTATTTTTTTATACCGCTGAGACCCTCAAAGAACTTCTTTGCCATACTCAGATGATCGCCTATAAGTATGACCGTAGTGTTCTCATAGAAGGGCTGCTCCTGTATCCAACGGACAAACTTTACGGTCTCCTCCTGAGAATAGCGGACAGCATTTGCATACTTATTATCATAAGGCTTCGGTGCCTTGGGACTGAGATAGCCCTCGGGAGTATGAGTATCTGCAGTCTCCATCATCAGATGGAAGGGCTTTCCCGTTTCATAAAGCCTTGTAAGCTCTTCCTTTGCATATTCATAGAGCTTATCGTCCTCATATCCCCAAAATACCTTATAATTGGAGGGAACATAGCCTCTCTTTTTGACCTCCTTATGGTCAATGATCGTAAAATCACCGTGCGACTGGAAATAATATGTAAGACCGCCGAAATCGGCATTAGCTCCGAACATTACCGTCTGCTCATAGCCCTGCTCCTTAAGGATATCACCGATAGCTGTAGCTCCGGGCAGGAAATTATCTGCATCCCCGTACTGATTCTGCTTGTCGGGCACCTTCATGGGAAGTCCCGTTCCCATATTTACCATGGAAGCCACTGACCAGCCTGCACCTGTTGATTCCTGAAAGCCTCCGAGTCCCTCTTCAAGATGTGAGAAGGAAACGCCCTCAGAGGACAGCTCATAAAGATGAGGAATGAGATTATCCTCACAAAAACCTCCCAGCTCCTTTGAAAGGAAGGTATTTTCCATACTTTCAAGATAAATATGAATAAGATTTCTCTTCTTTTCGGGGAAGGTCATCTTCACTGTGTCAGGATCGGCAAAATTATCCTCGATGAAGGTGGAAGCGGTGATATATGAATGATAGAGCTGAACCAGCTGAAATTCTCCGATACCGTAAATACAGCCGCAGAAAAGCAACACAAGGGACAGCACCAGACTTATTATTCTGGTAGCGAGCCTCGGAAAAAAGGTTACCGTTTTTTCCTTGATCCTGAGTACAAGCGACTTATCAGAAAAAAGGAACACGCAGAAAAGTGCCGTAAACAGTGCCGTTGAAAGCAGGGGGCCTTCTATACCTGAAATATATACACTTGCATCCGTTCCCTCTGTAGGAGAATTAAGGTTTATAAGTATCTGATCGGGAGTAAGATCTCCGAAGAAATCCTTAGCCCATATGGTTGCTGTAAATGCCGCCATACCAAGGCAGAACGAGACGGCACTTATTATCTTTACCGCTTTATTTCCTCTTCTTCTCTTTATAGGCTTTTCCTCTGTCTGAAGCACATATTTCTTCAAAACCTTGCCTGCAAGATAAACTATACACACCACAAGAAGAGAAAGAAGGTATTTCAGCAGATACAGATCATCCTTACTTGCCATGGAATAGATATTGCTGATGCTGAAAAAATACTTCATTACTCCGAAGTGAAGAAGAAATACCAGTACGGTATCCCTTAAAACCGCATGAATGACGGTTTTCGGCTTTTTAGTTTTTAATATCAAAAAAATATCCGCCACAGCTGTGATAATGCCTGCGGCAAAAGCTACTGCAAGAATCATTTTCTCAATCCCATCATCTCAATTTTATCATTAGGTTGTTTAATTATACTATTAAATTTACGGAAAATCAAGCACATAGCACAATACAGGCAAAATTAAAAAAGCATTATACTTCACCCCCCCCGTCCCCCAATCCAATGTCATTAAGTTAACAGCAAAACAAGAACAACAAAAAGGAAAATGAGCATCCAAAGCAGTAAACGAACTGTTTTAGGGTGCTCTTTTAGCAAAAAAAGCATGACAAAACAGCGGATTAAAA
>JAFSGH010000060.1 GCA_017440965.1 Clostridia bacterium
CAAAGGCCTTTTTGTTAACGAAAGTTAACAAAAAGGCGCACATTTTATTCTGTATGTCAAGTGTTTTTTTGAAAAAAGTTACAAAAAAACCGAACCTCACAACATTGTGAAACTCGGTTTTCCTTAACTTAATGACATTGGTCCCCCAATCTTGGGGGCGAAAAGGTGTTTTTTTGTTATAAGCAAAATTGCTCACATTGCGAGCAATTTCCTATATAATAAAGAAACAGAGGAAAAGCATCCCCTGTTTCTTCTTAATTTTTATTAGTATCAGCCTAAAGCTCTTTCATAAACCGCTCTGAAGGCAGCACAGGCAGCATCAAAAGCAGCTCTGTTGGAGGGATATTCATATTCCTCCTTTACGGATTCCGCTCCGCCCGTAAGCTCAAGATCCTTAAGTCCCTCAAATACCTTGAGGTGCGGCTCAAGAGTAAGGAAATGCTTACCCTCTGCCTTACTGAATCTTCTTATAAGCTCCTCAATATTGCCGTCACCCTTACCGCAGGGCACAACAAAGCCGTCACTCATACGGCAATCCTTGATGTGCATATATTCAATATATTCCTTGAGCTTTTCAAAGGCGGGAAGTATCTCAACCTTACACTGAATGAAGTTTGCAGGATCAAATATACCCTTTATCTTTCCCTTAAAGGTCGTAAGGATATCAAGGCATCTTACATCGTTGTCACCGAAAATACCCTTTTCGTTTTCGTGACAGCACCAGATGTCTGCACTTCTTGCAAAATCCGCCATCTTTTCAAGTCTCTCAAAGACCTCATCACGGTAGGAATCGTAATCCTCATTCTCATCGATATAGAAGCTGAACATTCTGATATTCTTTGTGCCGAGGATATTTGCATTCTCAACACACTGCTTAAAGGAATCAAAATGAGCATCAAAGGGATCCTTTATATTTATCTTACCGAAGTGTGAGCCGACAGAGGAAACTCCGATGCCGTGCTCATCGAGAATCTTTTTTACCTCTCTGACCTGATCAGCGGTAAAATTGGAGATATTACCCTCATCAAGACCTCTGGGCTCAATATGTGTTATACCGTTTGCTTTAAGAGCTTCTATCTGACTTAAAAGTCCTCCGCCTGCTTCATCCGCAAAGGCGGAAAAAATAAATTCTGCCATCAGTTTTCTCCTTTTATAAGCATCTTATAGAGCTTAATGTATTCATTGGCACTGCGTCCCCAGGAATAATCGCATTCCATTGCTCTCTTTCTGAGTATAGCCCAGCCTTCCTTATCATTATAGCCTTCAAGAGCTCTTCTTATGGTGTGGAGCATAACATGTGCATTATATTCTTCAAATACAAAGCCGTTACCCTCGTTATCACCGGAATCCGTTACGGAGTCACGAAGCCCGCCTGTAGCTCTTACTATCGGAATTGAGCCGTATCTTAATGCAAACATCTGAGAAAGACCGCAGGGCTCACTCTGAGAGGGCATAAGGAAGATATCACTGCCGCCGTAGATACGGCTTGCAAGTGCAGGCACAAAGGCTATCTTTACTGCAAGCTTATCCGGATATTTTGCACTGAGCTCCGCAAAGAAGGTCTCATACTGCCAGTCTCCCGAACCGAGAACGACGACCTGCACATCGCTTGTGCATAAAAGCTCCTCAAGCACGCACTGAACAAGATCAAGTCCCTTATGGGAAACAAGTCTTGTAACCATACCGATAACGGGAGTGTCGGGCTTTTCGGGAAGTCCCATCTCCTTCTGAAGCTGAGCCTTACATACTGCCTTGCCGGAAACATCCTCTGCATTGAAGTTTACGGGAAGATTCTTATCTCCCATAGGATCGTTTGCAACGGTATCTATACCGTTGAGAATGCCGTGTATCTTCCAGCTTCTCATACGAAGGATATTGTCAAGTCCGTGAGAATAGTAAGGATCAAGAATCTCCTTTGCATATGAGGGGCTGACTGTTGTAACTGCATTAGCACATTCAATAGCACCCTTCATAAGATTGATGCAGTCATCATTATGAAGAAGTGAGGAATATTCCTTAGGAATACCGAGAACATCCTCCATGATCTCCTCGCCGAACTGTCCCTGATACTGAATATTATGGATAGTAAAGGCTGTCTTTATGTTTTCAAAACCAGGACGGTTGCCGTAGAAAAGAGAATAGTATACGGGAACAAGAGCCGTCTGCCAGTCATTACAGTTAATGACATCAGGCTTGAAATCAATATAGGGGATCATCTCAAGAACTGCTCTTGAGAAAAATGCAAATCTCTCGGCATCATCATAATGTCCGTAAATACCCTGACGCTTGAAATAATACTGATTATCAAGGAAATAATATATTACTCCATTGTACTTTGCTTCAAAAATTCCGCAATACTGCCTTCTCCAGGCAACAGGCACAGTAATATGAGTAATAAACTTCATTTCAGCCTTGAATTTCTCGGGAATGCCCTCATATAAGGGCATTACAACTCTGCAGCCGATAAGTCTTTTTCTAAGAGCGGCAGGAAGGCTGCCTGCCACATCTCCGAGACCGCCCGAGGCAATAAAGGGCTTGGCTTCGCTAACAGCATATAATACTTTCATTTATTTTCCCCCTATCAGATATGTATATTCTTTCCGATATATACGGGATAAGAATCAGCACCTGAAAGCGATTTTCCGCTTCTTACGGTAACCGCCTTATCGGCAATACAGTAATTTACTGTTGCATCCTGTGCTATAAAGCAGTGAGGCATAAGAATAGAGTTTCTTACAACAGCACCCTTTTCAACCCTGCAATCTCTGAAAATTATACAGTTTTCAACCTCACCCTCAATAATACAGCCGTCGGCAACAAGAGAATTAGAAACATCGCTTCCGAGCCCATATACCGTAGGCATATCATCGTAGACCTTTGTAAATACAGGTCTCTGAGCCGAGAAGAGAGCCTTATAATTGTCAAACTCAAGAAGGGAGAAGTTTGCATCGAAATAGCTCTGAAGAGAATCTATGACCTTACAGAAGCCCTTTATCTCAAAAGCACCGATGTTGAGCTTCTTTATATTTTTCATAATGATATCCTTTTCAAAGGATACAAGTCCCTTTGCATAGGAAACGGAAACAAGGCTTTCAAGAAGGGATTTCTTCATAATAACTGCCTTGAGAGCGTAATCGGAGGTCTTACCCTCGATACCGCCTATTGACATCTTAGTAACTCTTCCGTCCTCGATCTTTTCGAGAATGGGAGTATCCTTAAGAGCGGGAGTCTTGCCGTGGATATAAAGCTGAGTCATATCACTGCCGCTTTTCTCGTGATAATCAAATATCTCATCAAGATCAAGATTTGCAACATAATTGCAGTCTGTCATAAAAACATATTCCTCGTTGGACTTCTGAAGGAAATGAAGAATATTCTTGATAGCACCGATCTTTGAAGCATTGTAGTTTTCAACAGCCTCTGCATTGAAGGGAGGAAGGAAATAAATGCCTTCATATTTTCTTGAAAGATCCCAGGGCTTACCTGAGCCTATATGGTCCATAAGGGACTGATAATTATTATTTGTAACAACGCCGACCTTTGTGATTCCCGCATTTACCATATTGGAAAGCACGAAATCCACAAGTCTGTAGCCGCCTGCAAAGGGAACTGAAGCCATTGAGCGCACGCCTGTTACTTCGCTGATAACATCGTCATCAGTGTTAGCAAAAATTATACCGAGTACATCTTTTCCGTTCATTTTACTTCACCCTCCTTAACACATTCATCTATCATAAGATTTGCCGAGACCTTTGCGTTCTTGCCGATGGTAACATCTGCACCGATGACCGCAACGCCCCATTTTTCAAGATCACTGCACTCCTCGGGATCCTCACCTACAACGGCACCCTCTTCAATGACCGCATTTTCTGCGATCATTGCATATTTTACCTTCGCACCTGATTTTATAACAGCACCGGGCATAACTATCGAATATTCTACCTGAGCACCCTTTTCAACGGTAACATTGGAGAAAAGCACTGAATAGTCTACCTTACCGTCTATCATACAGCCGCCGGATATCATTGAATTCTGTATTTCAGAATCCTTAGATGAGAAATGGGGAGCAAGAGCAGAATTCTTACAGAAAATAGGCCATGAGGTATCGCTGAGATCGATGTTTACCTTGGGATTGAGAAGATCAAGGTTTGCCTCCCAGAGAGAATCAATGGTTCCTACATCCTTCCAATAGCCGTCAAAGCGGTAAGCAAACATTCTCTCGCCTGCCTCGTGCATTGCGGGAATAACATTCTTACCGAAGTCATTTGAAGAGCCGGGAGTGTTTTCGTCTGCGATAAGATATTCGCGAAGCTTCTTCCATGTAAAGATATATACACCCATAGAAGCCTTGTTTGACTTGGGAACCTTGGGCTTTTCCTCAAATGCGGTAATAGCACCGTCATCGTTTACGAACATAAGACCGAATCTTGATGCCTCCTCCCACGGAACCTCAAGCATAGCGATCGTGCAGGCTGCATCCTTTTCCTTATGGAAATCAAGCATTTTTGCATAGTCCATCTTATAAATATGGTCACCTGAAAGAATTGCAACATATTCGGGATCGTATCTGTCTATGAAATTTATGTTCTGATATATAGCATTGGCTGTTCCCTTATACCATTCAGTACCCTTTATCTGCTGATACGGTGAAAGGATGTGAACGCCGCCTTCGTTTCTGTCAAGATCCCAAGCCTGACCGTTTCCGATATAGTCATTGAGCTCAAGAGGCTGGTACTGAGTAAGAACACCAACCGTGTAAATACCTGAATTTACACAGTTTGAAAGCGGGAAGTCAATAATTCTGTACTTACCGCCGTAAGGTACTGCGGGCTTTGCTATATTCTTGGTAAGTATACCGAGTCTGCTGCCCTGTCCGCCTGCGAGCAGCATAGCAATACATTCTGTTTTTCTTGCCATCTGTTTTCTTCCTTTCCTATATTACGAATTTTTTGTTTTATAAGGTTTATATTTAAGATATATGCATGAAAGTCCCGGCAGAGTAATTTCAAATGAATTGTCCTTACCGTGCATCGGCACCTTTTTTGTGTAAATGCGTTTTTCCGTATCTGCGGCTTCTCCGCCGAATTCCTTACACTCCGAGCGGATAAGATATGAAAGTGACCCGCGTTTTTCAACGCCTATGCGGTAATTTTCCCTTGTAACGGGGGTAAAATTACATATGGCGATAATTCTTTCACCGCTTCGGTCTATTCTTTCAAATGCAACCACGGAATTGGAATTATCATCACTTACAAGCCAGTTAAAGCCCTCCCAGGAATAATCTATCTCCCAAAGAGGCGAATTCTCCTTGTAGACTCTGTTAAGCTCTCTGACATAAGCATGAAGCTGTCTGTGGGCATCGTAGTCCAACAAGAACCAGTCAAGCTGCTTCTTTTCGTCCCATTCTATAAACTGTCCGAATTCCTGTCCCATAAAGAGAAGCTTCTTTCCGGGATGAGAATACATATAACCTAAAAATGCCTTCAGTCCCTTAAACTTTTCTTCATAGCTTCCGGGCATTTTGTCAAGAAGCGATTTCTTGCCGTGGACCACCTCATCGTGAGAAATGGGAAGCACGAAGTTTTCGGAGAATGCATAGAACATCGAGAAGGTAATAAGATCGTGATTGAACTTTCTTGAAAGACCGTCAAGGGAGGAATAACGGAGAATATCATTCATCCATCCCATATTCCACTTGAAATTAAAGCCGAGACCGTCAACGGATACGGGCTTTGTAACAAGCGGCCATGCCGTACTCTCCTCAGCTATCATCAGAGCGTGATTATATTCTCTGAATATGCTTTCGTTGAGATATTTAAGGAAAGCCACCGCCTCAAGATTTTCTCTTCCGCCGTATATATTAGGTCTCCACTGTCCGCTTTTTCTTCCGTAATCAAGATAAAGCATCGAGGCGACCGCATCGACTCTCAGTCCGTCTATATGATACTTATCGAAGAAAAAGGCGGCACTTGAAACGAGAAAGCTTATGACCTCATTTTTTCCGAAATCAAATATTCTCGTGCCCCAATCCGCGTGCTCTCTTTTAAGAGGATCGGAATATTCATAACAGCAGGAGCCGTCAAATTCATAAAGTCCGTGCGCATCCTTGGGAAAATGTGCGGGGACCCAGTCAAGAATGACGCCTATACCTGCCTCGTGAAGCTTATCGACAAAATACATAAAGTCGTGCGGCGTGCCGTATCTTGATGTCACGGCAAAATAGCCTGTGACCTGATATCCCCAGGAGCCGTCAAAGGGATGCTCCATAACGGGCATAAGCTCAACATGGGTATATGACATTTCCTTAAGGTAAGGCACAATTTCATCCGCAAGCACTCTGTACGAATAAGGCTCACCGTCGGGATATGTTTTCCAGGAGCCTGCGTGAAGCTCATACACATTCACGGGTGACTCGTAAACATTCCGTTTGAACACTTTATCAAAGTATTTTCCGTCGTGCCACTGATATCCGCTGAGATCATATACCTTTGAAGCATTGTCGGGACGCGTCTCGGAATGAAAAGCATAAGGATCTGCCTTCATTCTTCTTATACCGTCAGAGCCGAGGACGGAATACTTATAGCAGTCATACTGCTTTATTCCCTCTGCCTTTGCCTCCCAGATACCGTCCGCTATCATTTCCATAGGATTGGTATTCTCATTCCAGGAATTGAATTCTCCCACGACGCTTACCGCTTTGGCATTTGGCGCCCACACTCTGAATACAACTGCATTATCCTCAAAATGTGCACCGAAGAATTCATATGCACGGCAGTTTCTGCCCTGCTTGAAAAGGTATATCGGAATATCTGAAGGATTTTCTTTTCTCTTAACCAAGGTCAAACACCTCCACTGTTAATTTTATCAAAATATAATGGCAAATTCAAGCAATATTTTGACTATTTTGTTAGAAGCACTGTTACAAGATTTTTTTAGATTTTGTGCAATATGACGAACAACTATTCATTTTCAATAAAAAATTGACAATTTTATTTTGCGGTGATATACTTTTTATGATAATTTTTCAGGAGGAAGTATTATGAACAAGAACACAAAAAGAACTCTTGCACTCGTGCTTTCAATGTTAATGCTCTTAGGCTCTTTTGCGGTGGGAGCATCTGCAGATGAGGTAAAAAGAATATCCTGCGTTATGAACGAAAACGGCTCGACATCAAGAGGATTTTCCTGGTATACCTATGAAAACGGCGCATCAGATCTTCAGATAGTAAAGACCGAGGATTTCGACGGAACCTTCGCAAATGCCGTTTCGTACGAAGGCACAACGGGAACATACAGAGATCAGCACATCCATAAGGTATATGTAACAGATCTTGAAGCAGGCGTATCCTACACCTACAGAGTCGGTGATGCCGATAAAGATCTCTGGGGCGAGACATGCACGGTAACAACCGATGACGGTGATGACAGCTTCTCCTTCATCACAATTGCAGACGTTCAGGCAAGCAGCGACGAGAATTTTGCTCACGCTTCCCTTACTCTCAAGGGTGCTCTTGAGGTTGCTCCCGAGGCTTCCTTTATTGCAAATCTCGGCGACTACGTAAATGACAACACAAATGATGAGTGGGATTGGTATTTCAAGAACTTTGCATTTGCAAACAATGCCTACACTCAGGTTCCGGTTGCAGGTAACCACGACGGTAACATCACAAACAAGCTCAACACAAACTGCTTCAAGAACACTTTTGCTCTTGACGAAAGCGACAATCAGTCACTTGAGGGCGTTTACTACTCCTTCGATTACGGCAATGCCCATATAGCAGTTCTTAATACAAATGATATGTATCCTATGACTCAGGCTCAGAGAAACTGGCTCATCAATGATATGAAGCAGTCCGATGCAACATGGAAGATAATTATGATGCACCGCTCCCTTTATTCTGCAGGAAAGAACATCAACAAGCCCGATACGGTTATTATGAGAAATGTTCTTCTTCCCATCATTGACGAATTAGGAATCGATATGGTATATGCAGGTCATGACCATATGTACCTCAGAACTACTCAGGTATACGGCGATGCAGCAGTTGAAGGAACTGAATATGTTACAGAAACAGTCAACGGCGAAAGCATTACATTTGCGCTTGATCCCAAGGGCACTGTATATACCCTTCCCTCAACAGCAGGTACAAAGAGATACGGCGTAAACGAGGATGCAATGAAGCCCATTCTTGATGTGGCAGATGAAGCCTTCTCAACAAGCGATTGGGGCGGATGCTTCTGCGTCACAGAGATCGACGGCGGCAAGCTTATCTACAAGGCATATGTTGTAGATGACGAGACTCAGGAGATAGAGCTTGTTGACACCTATGCCATCAAGAAGACAACAGGAAACACCGCAGAGGAATCCACTCTTGACGAATCCCTTGCTTCCACAGTTTTCCAGTATCCCATAAATCTTATAACAGCCATCGCTCAGATGCTCGGCTCATATTTTAAGATGCTCTTCGATCTTATCGGCGGCTAAGTTTTATCTGCAAATGACAACGCAGCTCCATTACGGGGCTGCGTTTTTTATGCTATAAAAACCTGATTCATAATAACATATTATATGCTCCGTTGCCATTATTTGTCAGCATCTATAAGTCAGCACACAACAAAAGCCTTTTCGCTCCTTAATGGAATGAAAAGGCTTTTATATAAAGATAAGCTTATATGTCAAAGAATATGGGATTTGTGAAGCTGTATATCATATCGGGAATGGGCTCACCCTTGCTGTGCATTCCCATCATACCGCCTGCTATTTTTTCATATATGAGTTTAACAGGGCCCGAATAACTGAAGCGGACATCTGCTCTTATGTAGCCCTCGCCCGGTACTGTAAGAGTTTCATTAATATCCTTTATTGATTTCTTTGCTTTTTTCTCATAAATGATTTTTTCATTATGATAAACTCTCAGCGTCTGTCCTGCCTTAAGCTTTGAAAGGCTGATATTTACCCGGTTGCAAGCTGAAAGCTTTACCCGGTCTCCGGGAACGGCATCCCCTGCCGTAAGATACAAAACGGGAGAAGAGGGAGAATTGGTAACTGTAATATTTCCTCTCTTTATTGCCGCAAGCACATCCTCAATTGAATTTGACTCTGTATAGACATATGTAGCGGGAACGCAGAGAAGCTTTGTTACGGCATAGTCTCTGTGATAGTCGCTGCCGCCGACAGCAGGGATAAATTCACCCTTAAGAAGCTTTTTTGTCCACCAATCCATACAGTAGACATTATCTGTATGCATAGGCGAATTCCAGAGCTCTACGGAATCCATTTTATAATTATCGAGATCTATCCTCCAGGAGAGTTTTCTGTCAAGAGGATGATTGACACTTATATGAGCACCGGCTTTTCTTGCCTTTTCAACAAGCGCGGCGTATTCCTCTTTTGTATTGGGACGGGATATTCTTTCAAAGGGAAGTCCCTCTCCCCAGATATTTACATGTCCGAGTCCGCCTGATATTTCCATTCCGGGAAATATTGCAACTCCTCTGTGATCAAAAGCCTTCATACCGGGTGTATTCACATTATGATCGGTTATAAACGCGAAGTCCATTCCCAACTCAAAGAGCATATCATAAAGCTCCTCGGGAGTATACCGACCGTCAGAATTGCAGGTATGAAGATGACAGTCACCCTTTAACCAATGCCGCTGTTTCTGCATAAAACACACTCACTTTCTGTTATATACCTCTTTGGCGCACTGAACAAATGCTTCCATTGCCCTTGAAGGATATCTTTTCTTTTTATAACCCATTGCAAGCTTTCTTCTCGTATCGTCCCCCGAAAGCTTGTAAAAGACACATTTTGACGCTCCTCTTTCGGCTTTGAGCAGATTATCCGTAACTATGGTAATTCCGAGACCTGCTCTTGCCATATTATATGCAGTAAGAAGCTGATCGGGATAAATCTTTACCTTCGGAACAAAGCCTGCGTTCTCACACAGTTGCATCGTTCTCGTATACATATCATTTCCTTTTTTCAGCACAAGAAAAGCCTCATTGGAAAACTCGCTGAGCTCAACAGACGGACAATTCTTTTCGAGGTATCTTTTATTCTTCACATCCTCATCCGTAAGCCTTCTGTCGGTGAATTTTTCATTTATTCTGAATGAAGCGGGAACTGCCAGAAGAAGCGTCTCATCAGCAAGCGGATATGAGATAAAAAGCTCGGGGTCAAAATCGTGAGCGACAAGAATATCCACCTTTTCCTCGAGAAGCTGATTTTTAAGGTCGTGGGAATGCGACTCCACCAGCTCGACAGTAATACCGCTGTAGGTATTCATAAATTCGATTATGATATCGGGGAGAATGAAGGAGGATATGAAATTTTCCGCACTGACGATAACGCTGCCGCTCTTCATATCGGAAAGATCATTCAGCTGATTGAGCATATTATGCTGAAGAGCACGCATCTGCTCTATAGCATCTATATATACCCTTCCCGCCTGAGTGAGGGATATGGGATTTGTGCTTCTGTCAAAGATAGTTATGCCAAGCTGCTTTTCAACCTTTTTAACGGAAGCCGAAAGTGCAGGCTGAGACACAAAAAGCTTTTTGGCAGCCCCTGAAAAGCTCCGCTCAAGATACACTTCATATACATAATCCATTCCGTCAAACACTTTTACATCATCCTCTTATTGTTCTGAATTTTATTATATATTGTTTCTTTTTAAATTACAAGAGAATTCAGCATACACAAAGCAAGCAATATGTAAAAAAAATTATAGTTTTTTAATTACCATAAATTTTATTTATAGGTTCTATACAATTATTTGTATTTGATACGCTCTCCTATTTATGGTAATATGTACGGGACTAATATTTTTAGTATATTTTAAGGAAAGAGGTAAAACAAAATGAAGAAATTTTTAGCAATTCTTCTCACACTCGTACTCTTAGTTACTTGCTTCGCAGCTTGCGGCGGAAACGGAACCGAAAGCACAACAGCAGGTAATGAAGAAACAACCGCTGCTGATGTAGTATACGGTGACACAACCTTCACAAACATCAAAGTAGGTACAGGCGGAAACACCGGTACATATTTCGCATTTGCTAACGCATCAACTCAGCTTCTTGCTACTGATGCTTACAAGTTCGAAGTTGTTTCCACAGGCGGCTCTCAGGCTAATATCGAAGGCATCGATGACGGTGACTATCATATGGCTACTGTTCAGAACGACGTTATGAACTATGCTTACAGCGGAACAAACGGCTTTGCTGCTCCCATCAAGACCTTCTCAGCTATCGCTTGCATCTATCCTGAGGTTTGCCAGCTTATCGCTACAGAGGCTTCCGGCATCAAGACAGTTGCTGACCTTGCAGGTAAGAATGTTGCTATCGGCGACGCAGGCTCAGGTGTTTTCTACAACGCAACTCAGATCCTTGCTGCTGCAGGACTTGATTACGAAAAGGATATCAAGGCTACATTCGCTTCCTTCGGTGACAGTGCTACACAGCTTAAGGACGGCACAATCGATGCTGCTTTCATCACCGCAGGTACTCCCACAACTGCTATCACAGAGCTTGCAACATCCACAAAGTGTGTTGCTGTTGATCTCGGCGATGCTGTTATCACAAAGCTTATGAACGATTATCCCTTCTATACAAAGTATGAAATGACAAGCGCTGATTATGATTTCATCACAGAAAAGGTAAACACAGTTGCTATCATGGCTACTTATGTAGTAACAAACGAAATGAGCGAGGCTCAGGCTTATGAGATCACAAAGAATCTCTGGGAAAACGAGGATATGGCAACTTGTCACGCTAAGGCTGCTCAGCTCAACATCAACACAACAGTTGACGGTATCGGTGACGTTCCCCTTCATCCCGGCGCTGCTAAGTATTATGCAGAAAAGGGCATAATCGAAGCTACTGCAGAGGATACAACTGCTGTTGCTGATGACACAACAGTTGCTGCAGAGGAAACAACAGTTGCTGAAGAAACAACTGCAGAAGAAACAACTGCAGAAGAAACAACTGCTGCTTAAGTTCTGATCCGTAAAAATCAGTAATAGTTTTGTGCCGCAGTAAAAAAATTGCGGCACATTATTTTTAATAATACAAAAGAAAGGGGAAAAAACAGTGAACGAAAATACTGCAGGCATCAACATCAACGAAGATGCAATAGATTCCGATAAAATAATGCAGGAATTTGACCGTGAAAGCAACACAAGAATCTTCACCGGCTGGAGAAAACATATCATCACGGGACTTCTTTGTTCATTCAGCGTCTATATGATCTCTATGGCGCTTCTTTTTCCGAATGCCACAAAGTACACCAAGCTTACTACTTTTATGGCTTTTATAATTTTCATAGGTTATTTGATTTTCCCCGCTTACAAAGCACAGACCAAGAAGATCAATTATGTACCCTTCTACGATATCTTTTTAGGTATTGCGGGAGCGGCCTGCTTCCTTTATTATGCCATACAGCAGGAAGAGATCGTAATGATGTCACGAAGAATAGGCACGCTTCA
The DNA here is from genome assembly GCA_017440965.1 of Clostridia bacterium. GTDB lineage: Bacteria > Bacillota > Clostridia > Oscillospirales > Acutalibacteraceae > RUG806. Next base: position 12,486 of record JAFSGH010000060.1, read on the forward strand.
GATAGTCATTGCTTTTATTGCAATAATACTTCTGATCGAGCTTGTACGACGGGCAGTCGGACTTCCGATTATTTTCGTTGCAGGCGCATTCATAGTATATGCGGCAATCAAGGCATTTACGGAAAATCCCGACAAGGCATTGAGAAACCTTGCATACAGCCTTTTCTACGATGTAGCTAACGGTCTTTTCTCGACTCCCGTTTATGTCTGCACGACCTTCATCGTACTCTTTATCATCCTCGGTGCTCTTCTTGAAAAAACAGGTATCGGCACATTCTTTGTAGATCTTGCAAACTCCATTGCAGGCGGCTCTGTTGGCGGTCCCGCAAAGGTTGCAGTTATCTCAAGTGCTCTTGAAGGAATGTACTCAGGTTCCTCAGTTGCAAACACAGTAGGAAGCGGATCTATCACTATCCCCCTTATGAAGAGAACAGGCTACAAGCCTGAGTTTGCAGCAGCCGTTGAAGCAGCCGCATCCACGGGCGGACAGATAATGCCTCCCATTATGGGTGCCGCAGCCTTCCTTATGGCTGAAATTACGGGTGTCCCCTATGCATCAATTGCCGTAACAGCAATTCTCCCCGCAGCTCTTTACTTCACAGGCATCTTCCTTATGATACACTTTGAAGCAAAGAAATTAGGCCTTAAGGGCCTTCCCAAGGAAGCTATCCCCAACTTCTTCAAGCTCATTCTTAAAAACGGCTATCTTCTTTGCCCCATCATCATTCTTGTTATATGCATGAATTACTTCAGTGCCGGTGTTTCAGCCTGCTTTGCTATTCTTGCATCGCTCATAGTAAGTCTCTTTCCCGTGGATATGTTCTCAAAGCTCATACACAGACAGGCAAAGGGCAAGGATATAGTAAGCATTCTGCTCCCCCTTATTCCCGTTGCCGTTACCTTAGGCTTATGGCTTCCTTTCGGCACAGCTATGATGACAAAGGCTGTTTTTGCAGGTATGATCTGCTGCCTTATCCTTTCCTTTATAAATAAAGGCAATGCTACCCTTACCCCCGTCGTTATCGTTGATTCACTTCATAACGGCGCAAAGAACACCATCGGTGTTGCAGTTGCCTGCGGTATGGCAGGTCTCATTTCAGGTGTTGTAACAATGACTGCTCTCGGTCAGCTTCTTCTTACCACACTTGTTCCCGTTGCACAGAACAGTATGTTCCTTGCACTCTTCCTGACTATGCTTTGCTGTATCGTTCTCGGAATGGGCGTTCCTACCACAGCAAACTATGTAATTATGGCAACCATAACCGCACCCATACTTATAAGAATGGGAATCCCCATGCTTGCGGCTCATATGTTTGTTTTCTACTTCGGTATAGTAGCAGATATCACTCCTCCCGTTGCTCTTGCAGCATACGCAGGCTCTGCTATCGCTAAATCAAATCCGCTGAAAACAGGTATCACGGCAACAAGACTTGCAATTGCGGCATTTATCATTCCTTATATGTTCACATATAATCCCAAGATGCTCTTTATTGATGCCGGTGTATTCGATATCATTTCTATCGTAATAACCTCATTTATAGGCATTTTTGCGGTTGCAGCAGGTATGGAGGGACATATGTTCATAAAGCTTCCCTGGTGGCAGCGGATCATCACTCTCGCAGGCGGACTTATGCTCATAGTTCCCGAAATGATAACAGATATTGTAGGTATTGCTCTGGTAGTGCTTGTTATCGTTATTCAGAAGCTCACAGAAGCCAAAGAAAAACAAAAGCCCGTACCCACAAATACTACAGAGGCAGTATCCTGATGCTCCTTTCGTGTGTTTAGTAAAACAGCTTTTCAATACACTCATAAAAGGCGTTGTGTTCGAAGCACAACGCCTTTTATTTCACATTACAAAAAGTCCCTTCCGGAATAACAAAAGCTTATATGTCCCTTCGGACGAAAAGCAAGCTTCACTCACAGCAAGACTCACCGAAGATCATGGGACAGATGTATACAGCGAAGCCGTTTTTTAGCCAAAAAAACAGCCGGCTGCTCTTTCGAGCAACCGGCATACTTATTATTTTGATTTACAAGGTATTATTCTGCAAGCTGATAAATTCTTACATAATCAACATACATATTAACAACGTCATCCTTGCTGACATTTGTCATATTGACAGCATGGGGGCTTTCAAGAGATACAATAACCTCTTCGGGATTTACGCATATACCGTCACCGAAATCGGTGCGTACAGTTTCAACACCGTTTACATAGAAGATATATTCATCCTCTGTCCACATCATACCGTAGGTGTTATATTCGCTGTAGATATTGTTTCCTCTGAAGGAGCCGAGATTTCTTGAATAAATTACATCCTCTGTTGAGCCGTTAAGACCTGAAAGATGCATAGCGGGAGTATAGGCATTATCTTGTCCCTTTCTTCCGTAGAAGGCTTCGCAGATGTCTATCTCAACAGCACCGACACCGCCCTTTGAGGTCTCGGGATTATATGAACCGTCACCCTGAAGCCAGAATGCAGACCAGAATGCGGGAGAGGGCGCACATATCATTTTAATTTCGAAATAACCTCTTGTGTACCATTCTCTGAGAGCGATAGCTCCTGTATACCAGCCTTCGCCGTAAGGACCGTCTTCACGGTATTCACCGGCAATTTTAAGAGCACCGTCATTTACTGAGACCTGCTCAATTGAATGGAAGCCGACTCTGCTTGAAGCACCCTCTGCACGGGTCTTCCATATATCCATATTAAGCTCGTCGCCTTCAAACTCATCCTCAAATACAAGCTCGTAGCCTGTAAGATCGAGCTCAGGTCCCCATGCGTCAACAGCTTCACCCGTTGCCAGCATATTGAACATCTGCATCATCATAACAAATGTTGCGGCAATACCTCTTGCTCCGCCACCTTTTAAGATGTCACCGAGACAGTCAAAGAAGTTCTGCAATGCCCACTGCTCTCTGAAAACAAGACCTAATGCATTTGAAATCATCTGAACCATAATAATTTCTCCTTTTTATACATCATTTATTCTTTCTCATTTCAGCAAGCTCTCTGTAGTTTATAAGCCTGATGCCGTGAGTTTTGAATGCCGCGTGAGTTTCAGGATCCTTCATAACAAGATACTCCCAGTATCTTCTCTGCCATGTGCCCGTGATCGACTTCATTTCATCTGTCGGCATAGCGGGATGCACATATGTTTCACATATACCGTCGGGGATCTTTATAAGATATTCGATGAAATTATACTTGAATTCCTCATAGGTTGAGCCTGTTTCGATATTCTCGGGGAATATAAGATAATCAGGCATAGGAACATTGTTCTTTTTACCGAACATACCCGAAAGAACGCTTGCTACCGAGAAAAGCCATACGGGAGTACCCTCGGGGCACTGCTCCTTAAGAGGCTTAGAGAACATTCTGAAGGGATAGCCCTTCTTACCGCAGACAGCAAGGGTTTTGGGAAGCATAAGAAGCTTTCCGTTCATACCGTAAAGAGCACCCATATGGCTATCGATATGAGAGGGCTTCATGCCTCTGTTTTCACAGTATTCTATCTGTGCTACAGTTTCCTTGACAGCCTCATCATATTCACAGTGTGCTTCAAAATCTTCGCTTTCAGGCCACATTCTGCCGTGCTCGTTTTTAAGCGAAGGAAGATCCGTCATAGGTCCCCAGGGGAAATGCTCCTGCCATTCATTTGTATGAGTAAGATGCACACCGATGGCATATTCGGGATGAGCAATGGAAAAGTCGATTGCTTCATCAGCACCGGGACAGGGAGTCATAATTGTAGATGAAAAAATGCATCCCGATTCAAACAGATCCATAACTGCTTCGTTTGCACTGTGGCAAAGTCCGAAGTCATCGGCATTGATTATAAGAAATTTCTTAGCCATATATTTTCTCCTTTTATACATGCATATATATTGATAATAACAAAACCTTAACATTAAGTCAAGCAAAAACAAAAAGCCTTGAGAAATATACAAAAAAATCCGGTATTTCTCAGGGCTTATATTTTATCTGTAGCCTATCATTACCGCGAGCATCATCACGGCAACGGAAATTACACCTTCAATTACGAATAAGGACCATGAGAACTTAAGCCATTTCGTATAAGATACACCGATAATACCGATTGCAATTATCATGATGCCGCTGGTAGGATAAAGAAGATTTGTAAAGCCGTCTGCAAGGCAGAAGGACAGAACGACACTATTTGAGCTGAGTCCGATCAGATGAGAAAGCGGAAGCACAAGGGGCATAACAAGAAATGCCTTTGCGGTGCCTGAGCCGATAAAGAATTCGAGAAGAGCAATAAAAATGAAAATAAGAAGGATAGCAGAATAGGGATTCATACCCTCGATAAGATTATATATGTAATAAAGGATAGTGTGCATTATCTTACCGGTATTGAGTATGTAGGCAACGGAAATAACGATAACTATAAGAGGAATTGCGGGGGCAACCGTCTTTATACCCTCAGTAAAGCCGTATAGAAGCTCTTTTCCCTTAAGCCCCGTAATAACAGCGGCTGCAATACCGCCTGCAACGAAAAATACCGCAATACCGCCCATTGAAACAGCACCGCCTGCACCGACAATAAAATCCGTTACGATACAGACAAACGCAAGGCTGAGACAGATGCAGAATGCCTTTGCCGCTTTTTTTGCGATTACATTATTATACAGAGCATCCACATCATTGACTGTGTATTTTTCTCTCAATGCCTTATCGCTTTCATAGGAAAGGCTTTTTTCGGGATTTTTTTCAATCCTTTTTGCATAGAAGAATAAAAATGCATAAAGACCTAAATATACAAGTGCAAAAACGATAAGACGAAGCCAAAGTCCCGAAAAGACCTCAATATCCCCTGCAAGCTTCTGCACGGTCATAACATTAAAGGGATTAAATGTCGCTGCAGTAAAGCCGAAGGCTACCGCAATAAGGCTCATTCCGAGACCTACCATTGAATCCCAGCCGAGAGCAAGAGACACCGCAACGGCTATGGGCACAAGAGTAACGCTTTCCTCAAGTATTCCCGCCGTAGACGCCAATGCCATACAGAAAAAGGTAAGCACTGCCATCAGAAGATATTTCTTATGAGAGAATTTCTTTATTACAAAGGCGACAAGATACTTCAGAACACCGCATCTGTCAAGAAGCAGGAAGGTGCCTCCCATAAGCACGATAAATGCAACTATAAGAAGTCCCGTCATACCTGTATCCCGTGTTTCGGAATCAACAAATACCATTACGGGGGCTGCAATAATTTTCCACAAGGGCATCGTATAATCCTCTAAAGGAGAATATACACTTTCTGTGGTTATTGAAGCCTTGCCCGTATTTTCATCAACAAAGGTATTATATTCGCCTCTCGGCAATACCTGAGTAAGCACACCTGCAAAAATATACACCGCAAGAAGAATTGCAGTTATGCTGATTATAGTCTTTTTATCAATATGAAGTCCGTCGCTTTTCTTTTTTTCTATCTCCGCCACAACATGTCCCCCTAAAATATAATATTTTAATTATACAAAAAGCATACTGATAAAGCAACCTGAAAACGCCGAAAGAACACCTCATATCAATTAAACTTTTTGTTCATACCTATTAGTAAAACAAATACGACCGAACTGCATTTCTGCAGTCCGATCGTAAAGCTTCTTAGCCGAGCTCAGGCTTTGCGACAAATTCGATCTCAGTTTCGCCCTTAACGCCGTCAGATTCAAAAACAATGATCTCATTTTCACCGTCTTTAAGAACACTAGCAGGCACATAGAGAGTCTTCTGAGGTCCTATCTCCCAGTATCTGCCGAGATTGAAGCCGTTTATTACAACAAAGCCTTTTCTGAAGTTGTCAAGTCTTAAAAATGTGTCCCTACATTCGTCAACTGTAAAGCTACCCTTATAGAAGGCTGATTTTTCCGAGAATTCCTTATCATTAAAAGAAAGCTTACTGAGATCATCCATAGTAAGAGGATAAACATCCCAATGAAAATGTATTCTGTCATCAATAAGGCATCTGCCTGCAATTCCCTTTTTGCGCATCATCTTAGGACCGAAGTTTGTTCTGCCCATATTTTCGCAAAGCACCGTGAGAACATCCCCTGCCCTTGCGGAAATTTCGGTCTCAAGAGAATCGTTTATATAAAGTATATCTATAAGCTCGGAATTGATATATATCTGTGCTCTGTCACCGAGAGTTTCAAAGGTAAGCTTTACCTTGTCATAATCTCTTCTGAGCACGGTTCTGTAGGCGATATAGCCGTAGCCTATACCGTATTTTTCCATACATTTGGGAACATCTGAATGTATAGGAGCGGAAAGCTCTTCGAGTGCCGTAAAGAAGCCTTCTTTTTCCGTGAGTCTTACCTTACCGTAAGCCTTCTTTTCACGGTCTGCAGGAATCTCGGGAAGCGGATGATCAATATACTTCTTAATTACTTCCCTGACAGCCCTATATTTTTCTGTCACATCGCCGCACTCACTTAAGCAGGCATCATAGTCATAGCTTGTGACATCGGGCAGATACTTTTCATAGTGATTAGCACCCGATGTAAAGCCGAAGTTAGTTCCGCCGATGAACATATACATATTAAGATGTCCTCTTTTAAGCATATCGTCAACGACCTTTGCATAGTCCTTCGCACTTGTTGTATGATGCTTACTGTCACCCCAGGCATCAAACCAGCCGTTCCACATTTCCATACACATCTTGGGACTGTCAGGGAAAAGTTTATCGTGCGCTTTGAAATTCTCCTCTACACGGGAGCCGAAATTAAGAGTCGCGAGACAGCCGTCAATAGCTCCGTCAAGAATATCACCCTCACTTGTACCATCAGAGGTAAAAAGAGGCACATCGATCCCCCTTTTTATAAAGCCCTCCTTGAGATAATTGAGATATTCCTTGTCATCACCGTAATAGCCGTATTCATTCTCACACTGCATCATAATGACATTTCCGCCGTTTGTTACAAGATGGGGCTTTACCTCACTGAGAAGTCTGTCAAGATAGCGGTCAAAACAGGCTATGTATTTTTCATTCATACAGCGTATTTCCATATCCTCATCCGTCTGAATCCACCAGGGAAGCCCGCCGAATTCCCATTCTGAGCAGATATAAGGGCCGGGACGCACTATTGCCATAAGGCCGTTTTTGTCAGCCTTCTTAAGGAATGCACCTATATCAAGAATACCCGAAAAATCGAATTCTCCCTGCTTCTTTTCGTGCATATTCCAGGCACAGTAGGTCTCCACACAGTTACAGCCCATTGCCTTTAATTTCAGAAAAATATCATCCCATGTATCGGGCATATTTCTGAAGTAATGTACAGCACCCGAAATAAGCTTTATGGGCTTTCCGTCTTTTATAAATTCATTTTTTACTATTTTAAATGTCATTTTTCTGCCCCCTTTTTGATTATTATAATATGAATACCGCTGAAAGTAAACAAAAAAAACAGCACTTTTTACGGTGCTGTTTCAAGAATACTGTAAAGCCCCTTTATAAGCTCTGCGTCTGCCTCGGGAACAGAGCCGAAGGGAAAATTCAATCCCATATTATCGTATTTTGTCTGACAGATCTTTCTGAAGGGAAGCAGCTCAGTCTTATCAATAACGGGATATGCTTTTATTATTTCCTTAAGCTTTTTTATATTCTCTTCACTGTCATTAACAGTAGGAATAATTACCTGACGAAGAGTAACGGGGATACTATTTTCATTGAGATAAGAAAGAAAATCAATGACTCTTTTCATATCACAGCCGACATTCTCCCTGTACTGCTCATCGCTTGTATATTTTACATCCAAAAGCACTCTGTCTGTCAGCTTAAGAAGCGCCTTTACGCTGTCATCGAGCCTTATTCCCGATGTATCGAGACAGGTATTTATGCCGTCTTCCTTACACAGAGAGAATATCTCTCTTGCGAAATCAGGCTGTAAAAGAGGCTCTCCGCCTGAAAGGGTTATACCGCCGTCCTTACCGAAATAGCTCTTATATCTTTTTACTTTTCCGACAATTTCTTCTGCGGTATATTCTGTGCCGCTATTTATCTCCCATGTATCGGGATTATGACAGCATTTACATCTTAAGGGACAGCCCTGAAGGAATACTACAAACCGCACTCCCGGTCCATCGACCGTGCCGAGGCTCTGGAGTGAATGAACGAAGCCTTTTATCATAAGCTTTCGTGGAAGGTACGGCTGATAACCTCTCTTTGCTGTTCACGGGACAGCTTATTGAAGTTGACCGCATAGCCTGAAACTCTTATTGTAAGATTGGGATAATCATCGGGATTCTCATATGCCTTTATGAGGGTCTCACGGTTAAGCACATTTACATTGATATGATGTGCCTTCTGTCTGAAATAGCCATCAAGGATATTTACAAGGTTATTTATTCTGTCCTTCTCGGTCTTTCCGAGAGCATCGGGAGTTATGGAGAAGGTATTTGAGATACCGTCACGGCAGTCCTCATAGCGTATCTTTGCAACAGAGTTAAGAGAAGCAAGAGCACCGTTTTCCTCACGGTTATGCATGGGATTTGCTCCGGGAGCAAAGGGAGTGCCTGCTTTTCTTCCGTCAGGTGTTGCACCGGTGTGCTTACCGTACATAACATTCGATGTGATTGTAAGCACGGAAAGAGTGTGTATGGCATTTCTGTAGGTAGGAGTTTTGCGAAGCTCTGTAATTACCTTATGAGCCATATCACGGGCAATAAAGTCTACTCTGTCATCATCGTTACCGTATCTGGGGAAATCACCCACAGTATTAAACTCTGTAATGTAGCCGAGCTCATCCTTTATCGGATGTACATCTGCATATTTAATTGCACTGAGTGAGTCTGCTACAACCGAGAAGCCTGCTACACCGAATGCCATAAAGCGTGTAACCTCGGTATCGTGAAGAGCCATCTGTGTTTTTTCATAAGCATACTTATCGTGCATATAATGAATGACATTCATTGTGTTTACATAAAGCTCGCTGAGCCATTCGATATAAATATTATATCTCTCCATGACCTCATCGAAATCCAGCTTTTCTGTATTCATTACAGGCATCTGAGGACCTATGTGCATTCCGCTTGTAGTATCGTATCCGCCGTTGATTGCTATAAGAAGAAGCTTTGCAAGGTTGCATCTTGCGCCGAAGAACTGCATCTGCTTTCCTAATTCCATAGCAGAAACACAGCAGGCGATCGCATAATCGTCTCCGTGAAGAGGTCTCATCACATCGTCATTTTCATACTGAATGGAATCAGTGTCACAGGAGACCTTAGCACAGAATTTCTTGAAGCCCTCAGGCAGAGCCTCTGACCATAAAACGGTAAGATTGGGCTCTGAGGAGCTGCCGAGAGTATAAAGTGTATTGAGCATACGGAAGCAGTTTTTGGTTACAAGCGTTCTTCCGTCCTTTCCCATACCGCCTATGGCTTCGGTTATCCACATAGGATCGCCGCCGAAAAGCTCATTATATTCGGGAGTTCTCAGATGTCTTGCAATACGGAGCTTAATAACAAAATCATCCATAAGCTCCTGAGCGCCTTCCTCGGTAAGAATGCCGTTTTCTATATCTCTTTCAATATAAATATCAAAGAAGGTGCTGACTCTGCCAAGGCTCATTGCGGCACCGTTCTGCTCCTTTATTGCTCCAAGATAGCCGAAATATGTCCACTGTATTGCTTCTCTTGCATTCTTTGCAGGCTCACTGATATCAAAGCCGTAAAGAGCTGCCATTTCCTTGAGATAGCCGAGGAAGGTTATCTGTCTGAAAAGCTCCTCGGAAAGACGAATATTATCAACAACAAAGGGCTTTGATGCAAGTGCCTTCTTGTCCTTCACCTTTTCCTCTATAAGACGGTCAATACCGTAAAGGGCTACTCTTCTGTAGTCACCTATTATTCTTCCTCTGCCGTATGCATCGGGAAGACCGGTTATAACATGGCATTTTCTTGCCATTCTCATTTCATCGGTATACGCTCTGAAAACACCGTCGTTATGTGTCGTTCTGAAACGGAATTCATCCTCAACCTTATCGCTGAGTCTGTAGCCGTAAGCAGCACAGGCCTGACGGGCCATTCTGATACCGCCGAAGGGGTTTACACCTCTTTTAAGCGGGCTGTCGGTCTGCATACCCACAATAAGCTCATTCTTTTCATCTATATAACCGGGAAGATAGCTGAGAAGCGAGGATACTCTTTCAGTATCCACATCAAGCACACCGCCCTTTTTGCGTTCCTTCTTAAAAAGTGCCTGCACCTTATCCATAAGCGCAGCAGTTCTGGGAGTAGCACCTGCAAGAAAGCTGCCGTCTCCCTTATATTCCTTATAATTCAGCTGAATAAAATTTCTGACATTGATCTCATCCTGCCAGGCCCCTTCTTTGAATCCGAGCCAGTTTTCGTGTCTCATATAAATCTCTCCTTTTGATCGAATTCGTTTCCCTTTCGGGTATCCCTTTTATTTTCCGAAAAAAAACAAAAGGGACACAATCAGATATTACAAACTGATTGTGCCCAGACGGTCGGCAATATAAATTTTTACACTCCACCGCAGTTTTTCTGCGCGCATCCGTCAGTCATGTAAAAATCTGTATTTATTATACATCATGCGTCTATAAAAGTCAACAATACAATATATAGAAAATAAACCAAGCTGAACTAAAAATACTATCAAAATATAACAGAAAAAGAAGAATGCATCAGAAGTGTCATTTTCTGATGCATTCAGATATTTCTTTTGAAGGTGGATGTATTTTTATTACAGCATTATCTCATTTGACACGCCGTTTACTTGCTCCTCTTCTGTAAGCATATAAAAAGCATTCTGCTTCACCCCTCCGTCCCCCCCATCTGGGGCGAAAAGGTGTTTTTTTTGTTATAGGAAATTGCTCACATTGCGAGCAATTTCCTATATAATAAAATAAATTCATTTTTCCCTACATGCTTTTTATTTTCAGCTGTAAGCACCGTATTATTCATTATTCTCTCCTCTGAAAAATCCGCAGCCAATACTTTACTGTCTTTACGATCGTTTTTTGTATTCTCCAAAAGCATCCGTTTTTCATTAATTGCGGATCGTTTTTATTATCAATAAAAAGGCTTCCCCCAGAAATCGAAAACAGCCCGTTCCGTAAACCGAAACGGGCTAAAGTGTATATTATTCGTCGTCTTCTTCCATTGTGGATTCTGAAATAACCTTTGCTGCAACATCCTGAGGAGCTCTTTCATATCTTTCGAATACGAAGGTGAAGTAGCCTCTGCCTGCTGTTACGGAACGAAGAGTTGTTGAGAAATCGCCCATTTCAGCCATGGGAACCTCAGCTTCAAGAAGCTGCATTTTGGGCTCGTCAGCGGGACCCATACCGAGAACTCTGCCGCGGCGCTTTGTGATATCACCCATAATATCGCCGAGGTTGTCATCGGGCATATAAGCCTTAAGTGTGCCGATAGGCTCAAGAATAGCGGGACCTGCAGTATCCTTAAGCTGCTTGAAAGCAAGAGATGCTGCTGTCTTGAATGCCATTTCGGATGAGTCAACGGGATGATATGAGCCGTCATAAAGAGTAGCCTTGATATTAACAACGGGATATCCTGCTACGATACCGCGCTTAACGCTTTCTCTGAGGCCCTTTTCAACTGCAGGGAAGAAGTTCTTGGGAACGCTTCCGCCGACAACCTCTTCACCGAATACGAGATCAAGCTCTTCGCAGGGCTCAAAGCGGATCCATACATCACCGAACTGACCGTGACCGCCGGACTGCTTCTTATGTCTGCCGTGAATCTCAACTCTCTTAGTAATAGTCTCTCTGTATGCAACTCTGGGTATCTGAAGCTCTACCTCAACACCGAACTTTGTCTTGAGCTTTGTAACGATAAGATCAAGATGCTGTTCGCCGAGACCTGCAAGGATCTGCTCTCTTGTCTCTTCGTTTGTATAGAATCTGATAGCGGGATCCTCGTGAGAAAGCTTCTTGAGACCTGCAGCTACCTTTTCTTCTTCACCCTTCTTCTTTACGATAACAGCCATTGAAAGGCAGGGCTCGGGGAATACGGGAGCAGCAAGAGAAAGAGGAGTCTTTTCGGAGCAGATAGTATCACCTGTCTTGATACCGTCAAGTTTTGTGATAACTGCGATATCACCTGCTGTAATAACAGATGTATCCTCAGTCTTTCCGCCCTTGGGGATAATAAGCTTACCCATTCTCTGGTTAGCGGCTGTTCTGGGAGTATAGCAGGATGTATTGCCGTCGATCTTACCGGAAGCAACCTTTACATATGTCATCTTACCTACGAAGGGGTCAGCAACTGTCTTGAAGCATATTGCTGCAAGAGGTCCGTTTTCATCGCAATCAAGTTCAACCTCATTGCCGTCCACATCAGTTGCAGTCTCCTTGAACTGTACAGGTGAGGGAGCCATCTTTGTGATACCGTTGAGAACAAGGTCAACAGCCTCAAGGGTATAAGCAGAGCAAGCGTACATAGGCATTACGCTGCCCTCAAGAACTGCCTTGGAAAGACCGGCAACGATCTCGTCGTGAGTAAATTCCTCACCGTCAAAATACTTCATCATAAGATCATCGTCTGATGATGCAACGGACTCTGTGAATGCCTCGTGAAGCTCATTGATTCTGTCAGTTGAAGGCATATCGACCTCTGTTGCCTTACCGTCCTTATATGCGAAAGCCTTATTCTGAAGGAAGTTTACATAGCTTACAACCTTATCGCCCTCAACATAGGGAACAACAACGGGACATACCTGCTTGCCGAATGCTTCCTGGAAAGCATCAACAGTCTTATAGAAGTTTGCATTTTCAGCGTCACAGCCGGTAACGATTATGTACTTGGACATATTTCTTGATGTAGCTGCCTTATATGCCTTTTCAGCACCGACGCCTACGCCTGAGCCTGATTTTGTAACGATAAGAACTGTCTCAGCAGCTCTGATACCTTCGCTGACACCTGTAGCAAAGTCAAAAAGACCGGGAGTGTCAATAATATTTATTTTTCTGTCACGCCACTCAAGAGGGCATACAGCTGATGATACTGAATTATGACGACGCTTTTCTTCTGCGTCAAAGTCCATTACGGTGTTACCGTCGCTTACCTTACCGAAGCGGTCGGATGCACCTGCAATGTAAAGCATAGCCTCTGCAAGAGTGGTCTTACCTCTGCCGCCGTGACCGGCGATGCAGACGTTTCTGATGTCATTAGCACTATAGAGTTTCAAAATAGTTACCTCCTAAAATATGTGAGGAATATGGTGAAAAACAACAAATTCCCAAAAAGAGTACGGAGAAAATTATAGCACAAAAAACAATACAATGCAATAGCATTTTGTCTTTTTTCACATAATTTTTCACCAAACTTTATGTTATTTTGTTTGACATTATGACTATATTAATGTATAATCCCTATATTAAGAAAAACACAAATTGAGAAAGGAAAAAAAATATGGGAGCTGTAGAAAAACTGAAAAATGCAGCCGGCATAGAGGGAAATTTCGGCACATACATAAAGCCGATGGCAAGCTACACCTGTGCTAACATTACTCTCGGCGGTGCAGGCTATCCGATAAATCTTTATCATCAGCAGTTTCTGAGCTTCGTTGAGCAGATGCCGACGAATGTAACGGGAAGGATCAGCATGATAAACGGTCTTATCGATGCCGTATCAGATGTTGTTATGGGACTTGTAACCGACCGTACCCGTTCAAAATACGGCAAACACAGAATTTATGTGCTTATTGGTGCAATTCCCTTTTTCTTTGCATACATTATGAAATGGTGTTCATTCGGCATTTCCGGAATGAACAATATGACCTACAATTTCATTTACTATCTCGTAACAGCCTTTATTTATTCAACAAGCTATACGATGATGAGCGTACCTCATGTGGCAATGCTTCCCACCATAGAACCTGATTATTTCAGGCGGACGCAGTATAAAATGGTTGAATATATGTTCAACAGCGTAGGTCAGATAACCTCCTTCCTCTTTATGGGAATTATGCTCGGCGGTCTCAATATGGATAATCCCTCGCCTGAGCACAAAAACACATATCTTCTCTGCGGTATCGTTCTCGCCTTCTGGTTTGTATGGTCACCGATACTTTCCTTCTTTACCTGCCCTGAGCCATCCTCCGTTACGCTTAAAAATAAGCCTATAGACTGGAAATACCTTTTCAGCGAATATTATCTTGTTTTCAAGAACCGTTCCTTCAGGCAGTATTTCCTTATCAGTATCTTCAATACCTTCCGTTCAAGCTTCTACAGCTATTCGGATCAGTATTTCATAGTAAGTATTGCCGATAAATACAAGCATTTCAATATCCTGAATACCGTTGCGGGTACGGCTGAATTTATGGGCTCTCCCGTAATCTACTTCCTTAACCGTTATTTTGACAAGCGCACCTCGGGACTTATGCTTACCCCCATTATGCTCGTAGGTCTTGCAATAAACCTCTTCGTTACGGATAAGACACCCGCAATCTTCCTGTACCTTGCCGCTATCTTATATAATTTCGGCTTCTCGGGCCCCGGCTTTGCCATTGATACCATTCAGCCTGATATTACCGATGTTGACGAGCTTATAACGGGAAGAAGAAGAGAAGGCACAATTGCAACCTTCAGAAGCTTTGTTTCAAAAACAATAAGCTCCTTTATGACCGGAATTCTCGGCTTCTCTCTTAAATACTTCGGCTACGATGTAAAGAAAAAGGAGCCCATATATCAGTCAGCAAGAACAATATTTGCTCTTCGCCTCAACTTCTCGGTAATGCCTATTATATTCGGTATTATTACTCTTATTCTCATTAAGAGCTTCACAATGAATAAAAAGGATCACGAGGAAATACAGAGAATTATAAAGGAAAAGCACAATACGGGAAATGTTACGATTTCCGATGAACAGAAAAAGCGTATTGAAAAAATTGCAGGTCAGAAATGGGAGAATATGTGGATAGGACGCCGCACTCCCGTTACAGCAAAAACAAGCAGCAGTGCGGTCAGTGAATAATGACAGGAATTATTGATATCGGCGGCGGTCTCAGAGGCATTTTCGGAACAGGTGTTTTCGACCGCTGTCTTGACGAAAAAATCAGCTTTGATCATATAATCGGAGTATCTGCAGGGGCAGCTAACGCTGCCTCTTTTCTCGGCGGTCAGAAGGGACGCAATTTTCTGTTTTATACCGAATATGCCAAGCGTCCTCAATATATGAGCTTCGGAAATATTCTTAAAAACGGTTCTTATCTTGATCTTTCATACATATACGGTGCTCTTTCAAATTCAGACGGAGAAAACCCGTTGAATTATGAAAATTTCAGCAAATTCAACGGTACTTTTCTGACGGTCGCAACAGATTGCATTACGGGTAAGCCTGTTTATTTTCCGAAGGAGGTCTATAAAAAGGATGACTACAGAGTGCTTATGGCATCCAGCTGTCTGCCCGTCTTATGCCGTCCCGTAGATATGAACGGCACTCTTTGCGTTGACGGCGGCGCATCCGATCCCGTTCCCGTAAAAAAGGCACTCCTGGACGGCTGTGACAAGCTTGTTCTCATACTCTCCCGACCTAAAAATGAAGTCAAGGATGACTCAATAGACAAAAAGGCTGCGGCTGTTCTCAGAAGCAGATACCCCTTGCTTTCAGCTTCACTTTCAGAATGCTACAAAAGATATAATGAAAATGTCCGTATTGCAAGAGATATGGAAAGAGACGGAAAAGCGGTCATCATCTGCCCCGACGATCTGAACGGCTTAAAGACTCTTACAAAAGACATAAAGAAGCTTACTGATCTTTATAACAGCGGCTATGAAAAGGC
Source organism: Clostridia bacterium (assembly GCA_017440965.1). GTDB lineage: Bacteria > Bacillota > Clostridia > Oscillospirales > Acutalibacteraceae > RUG806. The sequence goes on from JAFSGH010000060.1 coordinate 28,278, forward strand.
CGGTCAGATACTGAAGCTTCTTTAATTACAAAACTTTTATGATAAAAAATTGTCTTCGACAAATCATTACCCCCCTGCCCCCTCAATCATGAGGGGGTTTTGCTTTGGGGAGATTTGTTGTATAATATTCACATGAATATATTACAACAAATTTTCAAAGGACATTATGAAGAACTTATCTA
>JAFSGH010000004.1 GCA_017440965.1 Clostridia bacterium
CACGGCAACGCCGTGTTGTATCTCATCACACCTTTAGGTGTGCATAAAATTCTGTCGGCTTGATGATATACAACTTCTTGCGAAGTTGATGATATGCAATTCCTTGCGGAATTGATGATATACAATGCTTCGCATTGATTTGTCGGAGTTTTTATGCTATAATAAACCTAAGGCGGTGATGATATGTCCTTACAAAAGATAGAAATTAATTCTGTTAAAATCATTTTTGATAAAGAGAAAACAAAAGAACATCGCACTGCTATGAATAATCCTTGTGAATGTCAAGATTGCAGAAATTATTATAAGCACATAGGAAATAACACGGAACTTGTTGAGTTTTTAAATAACTTTGGTATTGATTATTATTGTACTGAAGAAGTTTTTTCGTGGGATTGGGAAAACGATAATAATTCTTTGATTCATCACGAAGGCTATTATGGTGTTTTCGGTAAAATCGAAGGCGAAGAATTTGACTTTGAGAAGTTTGGTGTAAAAATTACCTTTCAAAAAGGCGCCACAGTACCGTGTGATAGAACAGGAGAGTATTTTTGGATATGTATTGAAGGTGATTTTCCCTATATCCTTGATGAAGAAAGAGAATTACCTGTTTCTTTGTCCCGCAAAACTCAATTTTTAAATTTCATTGGTAAAATTAAAACTATATTCAGGAAAAAGTAAAGAAAACCAAGCTTTTAGACCGGTTCCATTTTGAGTGTCGGTCCCAAAAATCCCGTTCACGGAAGTGGGCGGGATTTTTGCTTTTAACCTCTTACCTCCTCACTCTTACCACAGAAGAATTTCATACGGGATTTTTGGAAGGAATAAGTAATAGGAAAGAGGTAATAAGTATTGAAATCGCTTCCGTTTTTTTCTTGCTTCCTGAAAAAAAGATGATTGCAGTCTTAAGGGGGCAGAGATTTTTTGTAAAAATCAAATCATAAGTTTATTATGATGTGAAAAAATGTTATATTATATGAAAGAAACGGAGAAAAAATCGGTCTTTATATATGAGAGGAGGTTTTTCTTGATGGAGGATAAACAGTTGATAAGGCTTTTATTTTCGCGCTCTGAAAGCGCGCTTGTGATCCTTCGTGAACGCTTCGGTAAGGCCTTATATTCTATCGCAATGAATATTCTGGGTAATCATCACGATGCGGAAGAGGTAACCGATGATACATATCTTGCCGTATGGAATGCCATTCCGCCGAAGGAGCCCGATCCGTTAGCTTCTTATGTGTACCGCACGGGAAGAAATATGGCATTGAAGCGATTGGAGTATCTTTCAGCCGAAAAACGAAACAGCAGATATGATCTGTCTCTTGATGAGCTTTCTCAATATCTGCCGCATTTTGATGATGCCGAGCATATTTTTTCTGCAAAGGAGCTTGCAGACTCAATAAATGATTTTTTGGAAAGGGACACGGAGCAAAACAGATATATATTTATCCGCAGATATTGGTACGGGGATACGCCTGAGGATATTGCAGCGGAGCTCAACATAAAAAGCGGTGCCGTATATGTCCGCTTAAGCCGTATCAGAGAAAGACTGAAAAAGAAGCTTATTAAGGAGGGATTTTACTATGAGGCGTAAGCAGGTATTGGAAATTCTTGATAAAATAGACGACAGATTTATAAATGAAGCCGAAAAACCGCCGAAAAGGAAGAAAATGGTTGTTTACCTGACTTCAGCTTTTGCGGCATGCTTAGCACTTGTGATATGTATTACCTCATTTTTTGATACGGTAAATATTACTGCAGATGCCCTTGCTCTTCCGGGGGATGCCCGTATTATGAGCCACCCCGATTTAGATGACTATAAGGACAGGGAAAGCTATCTTGCTGATGTGGAAATATGGAACAATGAGCTTCAAAACAGAAAAGACAGCAAGGAAAAAGCAATAGCTTCTCTGAATTCGTTTTTTATGAAGGCCTCTTCGGAATTTCTTGTTGCTGATAATAATGAAAATGCGTTGTGGTCTCCGATAAATGCATATGTCGGACTTTCAATGCTTGCAGAAATTACGGACGGTGAGAGCCGACAGGAGATATTAACTTTGTTCGGAGCAGAAAGCATCGAAGCGTTGAGAAGACAGGTCAGTGCAGTATGGGAATCCGTTTATAAGGATAACGGGCATGAGATATCCGTATTGGCAAATTCCTTGTGGCTAAAAGAGGGGCTTAATTATGATAAGGATGCAATGAATGCACTTGCATATCATTATTATGCATCGGTCTATCAGTGCGACCTCGGCAGCGACAGTGCCGATAAGGCTATAGGAAAATGGCTCAACGAAAATACGGGCGGCTTGTTAAAGAACAGCACGGATAAAATTGATCTGTCCCCCGACACTGTGCTCTTACTGTATTCTACTTTGTTTTTTCAGGCTAAATGGGGAAATGAATTCAATTCTGCAAGCAATACCGACGGTATATTCTACGGTGCTGACGGGGAGTCAAGCGTTACTTATATGAACAAAAAGCTCAGTCAGATGAATTATTATTGGCATGATGATTATAGTGCAGTAGCATTAAACCTTAAAAACGGAAGCACTATGTGGTTTATTCTTCCTGATGAAGGAAAAACAACTGCTGATGTGTTAAATGTCGGTGCTTACGGCGAAATGATCTCTTCAGGCATTACGGGAGATGCCTGGCAGAACAAAAAGTATATGAAGGTCAATTTATCTGTTCCGAAATTTGATGTTTCTTCCACTGTAAACTTAAAGGACGGACTCGGCAGAATGGGTGTAACCAAAGTCTTTGATATGGAAAGCTCCGATTTTACGGCAATCACCTCTGATTCACCTGTGTATATTTCAGCCGTTAATCAGTCTGCAAAAGTTGAAATCGATGAAAAAGGCGTAAAGGCTGCAACATATATTGAAATTCCCGGTGCAGGCTCAGCTATGCCTCCGGAGGAAATAACAGATTTCGTGCTTGACAGGCCCTTTGTCTTTGTGATCTCGCAAAACGGTTTGCCGCTTTTTACGGGTGTTGTGAATAATCTTTGAAAAAGCATTCTGCTTCCGACCCTGCCCCGATATTGGGGTTGAAAAGGTGTTTTTTGATAAATGCAAAATTGCTCACAAGACGAGCAGTTTTCCGTATGAATAACAAGAAAAAGCGATGACGGTTCGGTTACTGTCATCGCTTTTTTTCTGTTTAGTCTGTTTTATTGCAAAGCTTTATCAGCCTCTGGGATGCCTTTACGGCAGAGAAGGCTCCTAATGTTGTTCCGCCTATGGGAAATACCTTTTGTCCTGCAAGCTGTGCGTTTTTTATCCCGGGCATTTTTCCTCTTGCATAGCGTAAATATATGAGGGGATTCCAGCCTTCGGGCATCCAACCGCCGCAGTTTACACCCGTATAACGAAAATATGTAAGAGGAGTTGTCATATCTGAAAACTGTAAGCAGCCTTTAAGCTCAGGATATCTTTCTTCTATTGTCTTTGTAATGCAACGGGCAATTCTCTGCTTTTCGTCCTTATATTGCTTTGTGCTGTCATCGTTTAATTCTTTCCATACCGCAAAGTCCTTCTCATTCTGATACAATGTTACGGACAGAGCTTTTTTATCGGTTTGGGTATCTTCCTGAATACGGACGGAAAAATTATTAAGCAGTCTGCTTCCTACCTTTATGGGAGCACAGGGGATCAATAAGTTGTCGATAATTTTGCTTGCCTTCTCCTTGTCGATGCTGAAATAAAGCATTACAGAGCTTGTGATATGCTCATTTTTTATTGTATTTTCAAGTGTCTTCAGTCGTTTGCCTGAATTATTGAAAACAGTATTTACTGCAAAAATGTCATTTGTAAAAATAACATGATCGAAGTCGCTCACGGTGTCATTCTGAAAATTAAGGGTGCAGATCCTTTTGTCCTTTACCGTAACGCTGATAAGCTCCTTGTTGAAAATGACCTTGCCGCCGTAACGGATATAGTTTTCATAGAGTGTTTCTGTCATTTCCTTCTGGTTGTTGTCGGGTGCACTGAAATTACCTGCTGAAAAAAATGACCACAAAACGATATACTGCAGCACACTTCTGGAGCCTGTCAGTACATCTGCGAAAAATTCCCTTAATTCGGGGCTCTTCATTTTCTTGCTGTATTTTCTGCAGGACAGCAGTCCGTAATAAAGCACCTCGGGAATTACAGGAAAGCAGTTGAAAAATATTTTTATCAGCCGTCTTAAGGTATCAGAGCTTGCCTTTGTTATCAGAGGTAATTCTATTTTCTGAAATTTCTTTACGGCTTTCCCCAATCTTAATATGTGCTTTTCGTCTGCTTGTCCGAGGGAAATAAGCTCCTTTACTGTTTTGTCAAAATCCTTATAAATGCTGACTGAATGTCCCTTCCACCAAAATGTTTTGAATTGTTTTTTGTTTTCAGGTGTTTCGGTAAACATACCTAAGCTTTGCCACATATCATTTGCAAATGTGTTTTGTGCCGTACCGAAAACAAATTCCAGCGCATTATTGATAAGTATATCCTTTTTATATACCGATATGACTCCTCCGGGAGTGCTCATTTTTTCAAAAATAACGGTATCAATACCGGCTTTCTGCAGGGTTATTCCCGCACTCATTCCGGTAATTCCGCTTCCTATAATAGCAACCTTCATATTCTTCCTCAATGTTGAGATGTCAGAATATCTGATATCCTGCAGAATCTCTATAATTCTGAAATTGAAAAAATATTATGCCATTACTATATGAATGCGCGGTTAATATATATTGAACATATTGTTAATAACATCGTATTTTGCAGAGCAGGCTTATCCGAAAAAATATTGACAACTAAAAAGAGCTATTTTTAAAAATTTTTTTCGGAGTGTTGCTTATCCCGCAGGTATAAGAAGGATTATTGCGGCCCGGAATATTGATTGCCGCTATCAAGCTCGTTGATTATCAGGAGCTGTTTGTGACTGAAGACGGTTATTGCTTTAACTACGGTGATGCTGTAGAATTTAACGGTAAATATGTTATAACCGGAAAAACAAACAGCTCGGTCAGATTTGCAGAAGGTACTTATGATGTTATATTTCGATTATTTTCAGTTTATGTTATTGAAAAGATAATTAATATTTGATAGAATATATGAGATCTAAATTGGCGGTGGTAATATGGAAAAATTCAGATATGTAGATCCTATGATAGGTACAGTCGGAGAAGTTCAGACTGACCGCTCTCACGGCGGAGGAAAAACTCATCCCGGAGCCTCAGTGCCCGGCGGTATGGTGCAGATGTCTCCCGATACAGTTACAGGCGGAGATAACGGTACAGGCTATAATTACTGTCACGATACGATAGAAGGCTTCAGCTGTAATCATATGAGCGGCATCGGCTGGTACGGGGATCTTGGTAATCTTCAGATAATGCCCGTAACGGGTGATACTCAGCTTCGTTCGGGAAGCAATGAGGAGGTCCCCTTCAATAAGGGTACAGAGGGCTGGAAGTCACCCTTTTCTCACGAAAAGGAAAAGGCTTCTGCAGGCTATTATTCAGTATATCTTGAAAAATACGGTATAACGGCAGAGGCAACAGTATCTCAGCATAACGGCTTGCTCAGATTTTCTTATCCCGAAAATTCAGACAGCAGAGTTATCTTCAATTTCTCAAGAAGAATTGGCGGTCACGCTGATTTTCAGGAGATCAATATAATCGATCCTGCGCGTATAGAAGGAAAGATCGTTTGCACGCCCAAGGGTGGCGGCTTCGGAAGAGGGCACGGAAATATCTCATATAATCTCTTCTTTGTATGTGAATTCTCGCGTCCTGCCGAAAAAATGCAGTTTTTTGCCAATGAAGAGCTGAAGGAGGAGGGACTTCTCAGCTTCTCGGATGAGGACGCGGGAATGCTTGCTCATTTTTCTTATGATAAAGAGCCTCTTGTAATAAAATGCGCTATATCCTATACGGATATAGAAGGTGCAAGAAGAAATGCTGAGGAGATAAAGGGACTCAGCTTTGACGATGTCAGAGGAAATGCCGAAAGGGCTTGGGAGGAGGTATTCTCCTGCGTTGATGTTGAGGGCAGCAACGAGACAGATCTTAAGATCTTTTATACCTGCCTTTATCATACACTTCTTGATCCCAGATGCTCTGCCGATGTTGACGGCAGATTTGATATGTACGGTAAGATAATCAAGGCGGATTCCTATACCCACCGTACCGTTTTCAGCGGCTGGGATGTATACAGAAGCGAATTTCCGCTTCTTACGGTTATTCGTCCCGATATCGTTAATGATGAGATAAATTCTCTTCTTGCAATTGCAAAGGAAAAGAATGCGTCCCTGCCCCGCTGGGAGCTTCTGAATATTGATGCCGGCTGTATGGTAGGCGATCCCGGTCTTATCGTTGCCGCGGACGCTTATATAAAGGGAATAAGAAATTATGATATTGATACCCTTTATGCAATAGCAAATGCAGCGGCACGCTCTGAAAAGGAGCTTTTCGGAAAGCCGTTTTCCTCAAAGCGTCCCGATGCTGAGCAGTATGTAAAGGATGCCTTTGTGCCGAAAAAACTCAGTGATACTCTTGAGTATCTTCTTGCCGATTATACTTTCTCAAGGCTTGCATGGGCTCTCGGTAAAAAGGATGATGAGCGTCATTTCGCAGAAAGAGCAATGCGCTATAAGGAAAACTTCAATCCGCTTCTCGGCTTTATGGCTCCGAGAAAGGAAAACGGAAAATTTATGTGGATATGGGGCAGATATGACGATAACTGCTGTGTAGAAAGCAATATTTTCCAGCAGTCCTGGTTCGTTCCCTATGATGTAAAAGGACTCAGCAGTCTTTTCGGCAAAAAGAGAACCGTGAGGCTTCTTGAAACATTCTTCAGAAAGGCAAAGCTCAGCGCCTTATGGAGCGTGGATTATAACCACTCAAATGAGCCCTGCCACAATATCACGCATTATTTCAGCATGCTCGGACTTCCTCATCGCACTCAGTACTGGACAAGAAGAGTGCAGAAGGAATCCTACCGTATGGGTGCATTCGGCTTCTGCGGTAATGAGGATGTAGGTCAGCTTTCTGCCTGGTATGTGTTGTCCGCTCTCGGCTTTGCTCAGCTTTGTCCCGCATATAACGCATATTTTATAAATACGCCTCTTTTTAAGTCTGCAAATGTAAAGCTCAGTAAGGAATATCATTCCTGCAGTGTTTCGGATACATTTACGGTAGAATGTGATAAGGATCCGCTTTCACATCCTTATATCAGTAAGGCTTTTCTTAACGGAAAAGAGATCGACCGCTGTTATCTTACATATGAAGAAATAACCGCAGGCGGTACATTCACCCTCTGCCTCTCCCAAACCCCATGCGAAAACTCCCTCAAAAAAGCGCCTGAAAGCTTTTTCTGATTAAATTGAATGGAGCGGATAATATGGATATTTTTAATATTATTGCCACCGTTGTTTCTTTGATCAGTCTGGTTATACTTATTTATCAGAGCATAAATCTTAAGGATACCATCAGTAGTCAGATCTATCAGAATTTTGTTGCAAATTCTCTTGAAATAGACAGAATACTTATAGAGCGTCCCTATCTGAGAAAATATGTTTATTATGGGGATGAGGTCGATGATAATACAGAAAATATTGATGAAATAATGTCCTTTATGGAGCTGATTGTGGATATTACGGAGAATGTTGAAGTATATAAAAAATATATCCCGAGGAGCAGAAAAAAAGGATGGCTGCGCTTTGTGTATGATGTAAAGCACACCCCCGCTTATGAGTATTATATGAAAAAGCATCAGTTATGGTATGAAGTAAAAGAATAATCAGAGCTTTTTTCCAGAAGAGCTTGCAAGAAAACGGTTTCACTGTACGCCTTCGACGAAACATTTTCGGTGAGTCCTTCACCGAGGGAAATTTAATGCCCGTTTCGGCGGGACATATAATCTTTGGCATTATAGGACAGAATTTTCTGTAATGTAAAAAATGCAAAAAAATCCCCTGCAGTCCTGATTGAACTGCAGGGGATCTGACTTTTGTGTCATTTAATATTTTTTTGAGAGATTCTTATTCCTCTTCCTCGTCAAGCTCTGTGTAAGCTTCAAGAACTGTTCCGCAGGCGGGGCATTCGAAAGTCTTGCCTTCTTCAAAAGCGGATTCGTCAATGAAGATGACCTCGTGGCAGTTGGAGCATTCGATCTCATACTCATACTCGTCGTAATCCTCGTAGTCGAGATCATCACAGCCGTCACAGCCGTCGCAGTCACCGTCGCAGTAATCGTCCCAGTCATCCTCGTCATCATCGAAGAGATCGCCTTCGTAAACGAATTCTTCAAGATTTTCAAGGTCTTCGTCGATAGCATCTATCTGATCGCAGTTGTCAGCTACTGTGAGAGCAAGATCCTCAAGAACATCTGCCATAGCGGCAAGAACCTTGCCTTCCTTTGTGGACTTGTCGATCTCAAGACCGTCCATAAGTCCCTTGAGATATGCAACCTTTTCAGTAATATTCATAATACATAGTCTCCTTTGCAGTATTTTTTTTGAAAAAAGCGGCCGCAGAAAGAGCAGCCGCAGATTTTAAGAATTATGCACGACCGAGGTATTCACCTGTACGTGTATCGATCTGGATCATTTCGCCTTCTTCGATGAAGAGGGGTACTTTAACAACAGCACCTGTCTCAACAGTTGCAGGCTTAAGAGTATTAGTAGCGGTGTCACCCTTGAAGCCGGGCTCTGTTTCTGTAACCTGAAGATCAACAAAGTTGGGAGGCTCAACGCCGAATACCTTGCCCTTGTAGGAAAGAACACGGCAAACCATATTTTCCTTAACGAACTTGAAGTTGTCGTCAAGCTCACTTGCACCTACGGGGATCATATCATATGTTTCGGGATCCATGAAGTAGTAAAGATCGCCGTCATTGTAGGAATATTCGCATTCCTTTCTCTCAACATATGCTGTGGGGAATTTGTCTGTGGGGGAGAAGGTCTTTTCAACAACGCTGCCCTGAATAACGTTTCTGATCTTTGTACGAACGAAAGCAGCACCCTTACCGGGCTTTACGTGCTGGAATTCAACGATCTGCCAAACTCCGCCTTCCATTTCAAATGTAACGCCGTTTCTGAAATCGCCGGCTGATACCATAAATATCAATCCTTTCTCGGTTATCAATAATTTATTACCAATACATAATATATTATTTTTTCCTTTTTTTCAAGTACCTTGTCAAATATTTTCGTATATATATCGCAAAATATGAAAAAAAGTGTATTTTTTACAGAATTATAAGCTCCTTGGGACAGCTTGTAAGGTTGATACAGCCGTCATCCGTAATAATTGCCATATCCTCTATTCTTACACCGAATTCACCGGGGAGGTAGATTCCGGGCTCAACGGTAACAACATGGCCCGTTTTAAGTGTATGGGGAGCCTTGGGGGAAAGGCGGGGAGCCTCATGTATCTCAACACCGACGCCGTGACCGAGGCCGTGACCGAAATTCTTTCCGTAGCCTGCATTTTCAATTATATCTCTTGCAGCCTTGTCTGCATCAACTCCCGAGATGCCGTCCTTAAGAACACTGAGTCCTGCATTCTGGGCATCAAGAACGGTTTTGTAGACCTCTCTCATTTTTTCTGTAGGTTCACCGAGACATACGGTTCTTGTCATATCGGAATGATAGCCGTCTACGGTTGCTCCGAAATCCATTGTAATGAAGTCGCCGTTCTGAACCTTGTATTCACCGGGAACACCGTGAGGCATTGAGGAGTTCTTACCCGCTACGGCAATGGTTTCAAAGGAAACAGCCTCTGCACCGTGGGAGAGCATATAGAAATCAAGCTCAAGGGATATTTCCTTTTCCGTTACACCGGGCTTTATGAAGGTCAGAATATGTGAAAAAGCATCCTCGGCTATCTTCTGAGCGGCCTTTATCTTTTCGACTTCGCTGTCCTCTTTTACTATTCTGATTCTTTCAATAGCATCCGAAAGAAGTGAGGATGTCTCAAATTCAATTCCGGGAAGCTTGCTTTTAAGCTCCTCAAAGCCCTGAAGCGTAAGCTTATCATATTCAACAGCCACCTTTTTTACACCGTTTTCGCTGAATATTTTACCGAGCTTTTCATATAAATTAGAAGAGTCGATAACAAATTCATCACCGATGCATTTTGCGGCAGCCTCGGTATATCTTGAGTCTGTGAAGAACACTGCCTTGTCCTTATAAGCGAGAAGCACACCGTCCGAGGAAGGAAACTGTGTGAAATATCTTCTGTTTTCCTCTGAAAAAATAACGGCTGCATCGCAGAAGGATGAAAGCTCCTTCAGAAGAATATCAGTTCTGAACATCATATTTTATCACCTAAGCCTTTATTAATAAGATATAGTTTTTCTTTTTTTCTTATGGAAAGAAAATGGAAGGCGGCAAGAATTTCCCTTGTTCTGTATCTGACTCTGACGGAAATCGCTCCCGCATTGTTTGCTCCTTGCACATCCGTAAACAGCTGATCGCCTATCATAACGAATTCCGAAATATCCGCGCCTGCAATTTTTGCGGCATCGGCATAGCACTTTGTGTCGGGCTTAGCTGCATTTGCGATATAGGGGAGACCGTTCATTTTTTTTGAGATAAGCTTTGCTCTGATATTATAAGTATTTGTGACGATGACGATGGGGATGCCTGCGGCCGAAATTTTTCCGAGCCATTCGGCTACCCCCGGAAAAAGCTGCAGAGTGCTGTCATATACCGTGGTGTTGTCAAGATCTATTCCGACGGCCTTTCCGCCCATTGAGAAGATGTCATCAGGTGTAATATCGGTTATTTTATCAAAAAAGAATGCAGGTGTTGAATTTGATTCTAATCTTGTGTCTTTCATTGCTACCTCAAAAAACAACAGCGGACCTTTATAAAAAGGCCCGCCTTGTCCGATCAATTATTTGTACTTGCGCTTACGAGCAGCTTCGGATTTCTTCTTTCTCTTTACAGAGGGTTTCTCGTAATGCTCTCTTTTGCGAACTTCCTGGATAACGCCGTCACGAGAAGTCTGACGCTTAAATCTTCTGAGCGCGCTGTCAAGAGATTCATTTTCTTTAACTTTTACCTGACTCACTATGTATTCCCTCCCTCCGCGTTCTGCGTGGGTTATCAGCATTAATTCTTTGACATTATACAACAGTAGTTTCCTGCTGTCAATATGTTTTTTTGACCTTTTTTTGTAAATTTTTGTCTTTTTTTATTTTTTATGCTCAGAGGTGATTTTATGACCTTTCAGAATGTACTGTCCGCGGCTGTGGGAATTGCCGTTTTTGTTTTCGGTATGCTTCTGATGAAGTATTCGCTTGAAATAATGTTCGGAAAAAAGCTTGAAGAATATATGAGAAGGCTTACCGTTAACAGATTATCAGGAATACTTACAGGTGCATTTGTTACAGTAATGCTTCAGTCGTCCTCTGCCTCAAGCGTGCTGACCGCCACCCTTGTTGACAGCGGTATGCTGTCCTTATGGGGCGCATTCTGGATCATCGTAGGTGCAAATATCGGAACTGCATTTACGGGGCTTCTTACCGCTTTTTCTTTTACCGAGACAGCCCCCGTTTTTGCTGTGGCGGGAATAGCCTTACTTTCTCTTACAAAGAAAAGAAGCCTTTATGCGCCTTCGCTTTTCCTGACAGGCTTCGGTCTTTTGTTTGTGGGGATGAATACCATGAGCAGTGCCGCGGAGATGATAAAGCAAGCGCCTGCCGTATTTTCACTTCTTGCATCCTGTACTTCCCCTGTATCGGGTATTCTTACAGGCTGTTTTGTAACGGCTGTCATTCAGTCCTCCTCTGCGATCACAGCCCTTTTGCAGACGCTGGCTTCTCAAGGAGTCATCGGAATAAGGCAGGCATTTTTTATAATTCTCGGGTCAAATATCGGTACCTGTGCCACCTGTGCCGTAGCATCGATAGGACTTAAAAACGGTGCCAAAAAGGTTTCGATGATGCATATAATTTATAATTTTGTCGGTGCGGTGCTTTTTGCGGTAATATCAGATTTTATACCTTTGCCCGAGCTTTCGGAAAGGTATTTCCCGGGCAATATCAGAACTCAGATAGCATTTATCAATATTGCGTTCAATATTTTCAGTGCATTGCCCGTTGTGTTTATCCCCGTAAAGGCAATAAACAGAATAAAACGGAAATGCTCCGGGAATGCCCTTCGGAGCATTTTTCTGCAACCGAGAGAAAAAAGAAGCCTTGTGGGGCAAAGAAACGGTATATAATAAAAATTAGACATTTACTTCTTTGAAAAACTGTGGTACAATATATTCCGAATAAATTATCGGGGGAAATGATAATGAAAAAAGTATTATGTATTTTACTCAGTGTATTCCTTACACTGTCTTGCATTGTTCCCGCTTTTGCGGCAGAAGAAGCAGACAGTGGCGAAAAATTTATAGAGCAGGTCGAAACCGACACACCTGTTATAGTTGTACGAGGAATGAATTTTACAGGCGGTCTTCAGTTTGACAGAGGAACCGAAAACGCAAGACCGGTCAATGTTCAGTTCGATGCGGGACAGCTTTTCAAGTATCTTGCAAAGACCTTTGCCGCAGTTATCACCAGCTTCAGTATTGAAGCCGGTATTTCCGTTGTCTGCGAATATGTGACGGAGCTTTTCTCTGCATATCCCTGTGACGAAAACGGAAATTCCTTACACGAGAATATTTCCGCAGAATATTATCCCGGCTCTGTAGCAGAGTTTGACGGAATAAAGGATAAGAATTCTGTTGATGAAATAAGTCTTGTTACCTCTCTTTGTGACAGATACGGTGACGATATGGTATATTATTTCGTATATGACTGGCGTCTTGATCCCTGTGATAATGCGGATAAGCTCAATGAAACCGTAGATATCGCTCTTGCTGATCACGGCTGTGATAAGGTAGATATAATCTGCTGCAGTATGGGCGGCAGCATCACAATGGCTTATATGGCAGAATACGGTTATTCTAAGCTTGATACCGTTATCTCAAATACCTCCGTTATGTTCGGCTCTGATGTTATTACGGATCTTTTCAGAGGAAGGATCGAGTTCAATGCGGACGCTGTTGAAAGATATATAGGTGCTATGGTGCCTGCTCTTTCAGGTATTATCAAGTTCGCCAATATGACAGGCGGCCTTGATGTTCTTTGCAAGCTTCTCAACGATTTTGCTCATAAGCACGAAAGACAGATATTTGATGAATCCCTTGTTCCCACCTTTGCAACTCTTCCGGGTTTCTGGTCTATGATGGCAGGGGACAGCTTTGAGGAGGCAATAGAATTTGTGTTCTCCGGTAAGGAGGAGCAGTATGCAGGGCTTCTTTCAAGACTTGAAAATTTTTATAATACCGTTTCCTCAAGAAGACAGGAGATCACAGACGGTGCTATTGCAAACGGAGTAAAGCTCTGTATCATATCAAATTATAACAGTCCTCTTGTTCCTGCCTACGAAAAGGCAAAGTATCAGGGAGACGGAATGATTGAGACTGCTCCCATGTCAGGCGGTGCTATCACATCTGTTGTCGGAAGCACGCTTTCCGAGGCTGAGCTTAATATCGGTGACAGTAAATATGTTTCTGCCGACAAATGCATTAATGCATCAACCTGTCTTTATAAGGATCAGACCTGGTTTATAAAGGACGGCGGACATGTTATCGGAAAATATGCATCCGACTGTGTATATTTCCTTTTTGAGCTTCTTGAAAGCGAGGAGCAGCCTTATATCAATACCTGGGAGAAGTATCCTCAGTTTATGTTAAGTTCTGAAGAAGAGACTCTTACTGCCTTGGTATAAGAGGGAATGTATGGACAGAACGATAGAACTTACAGATAACTGGATATATTTTGACGGAGAAAAAAGAAACGGCGGTACAGCGGGATTTTTCAGAAAAACGGCGGTTTTTCCCGTTGTCGGTGCTTCCTCCTTTACCCTCAGAAGAAAAATAATCTGCCCCAAGCAGGTGAATGATACCGTAACGGTATTCTTTACGGGTGAATATGAGGGAATGAGGCTTTATGCAAAAAATGTGCTTCTTTCTCCCGTAAAGGACGGTGAGGGCAAGACCGTGTATGATATTACTCCTGCCCTTAAAACGGGAAAGACCGTTCTCAATGCTTTTTTTGAAAAGGGAAGAGCAGACGGCTTCTTTCTCAGCGTAAAACGCAATTTCAGTGAATAATTGAATAAAATCTGTCAAAACTTTCTGCAAAAGCCGGAAAATGTTACTCATTCATTACGGAAGGACGTTTTTTTATGACTCTTGCAGCAATTTTAAGAAGATATGACAGAGACCTCAGAAAATATTGTAAGGAACAGTTGAATCAGGCAAAAATGAACGGAAGTGCCGTATGGGTGACCGATAACTACCGTTCCTGTTCTTCTGCACTTAAAGCGGCTTTAGGATTTCTTTCACGGGAAGGTGAAAAGGATCTTAAGCCGCTGTTTTTTATGTGTAAGGATTTTATGAGCTCCTGCGGAGAAATAACCGACAGTAAGATAACGGCAAGGTTTTCGGGAGAAAAACTGAGTATATTTCAGTGTGAGGCACTCATCCCGCTTCTTTTCGCTTCTTCTGCCGCAATTATAACAGAAAATGCAGACAGCGCAGATGAAAAGAAGATATCTTTATATATAAGAAATCTTTTTAAGCTCCGCGAGACTGACAGCGAATTTGTGCTTTACGGAATATGCGCCGCGGAAAGATATCTTTCGGGGGATCCTCAGGGTATATATGATAATATGAGCAGTGATACAAGAAGGCTTTACAGAAGAGCTCTTGCAAAGAAGGCTGAAAAAAGCGGTAAGGGAGAGGGGGAGCTTGCTTCAGAGCTGCTTAAGAAGGCCAAGGAAAAAAATGTGCATATCGGAGAGCTTCTTAATATAAATGATGATAAGTCTGTCAGAGGATGGCTTTTTATAGCCGGTGAGTGGCTGCTCGCCTTGTTGTTATCGGTCCTTGTTTCCGTTATTTTGCTTCACGATCCTCCTTTTGCTGTTTTTTTGCTTTTACCCGTTTATCAGTTAATAAAGCCCTTGGGCGATCTTATAGCAGCAAGGCTTTTTTCTCCTTATACAATGCCGTCTATGGATGAAGAGAAGCTAAAAAATCTCGATACTCTTATAACCGTTTCAGTGCTTTTGCCGTCGGCTTCAAAAGCTCAGGAGATGTTTTCCCGCCTTTCTGAGCTTTATTCCTCAAATTCCTCTGAGGGAGTAAAGCTTCTGCTTCTTGCTGATATGAGGAACTCAAAAAAGCCCGAGGAGGCATCTGACAGCGCGGATATTGCCGCCGTAAAAAGGCTTATCGACAGGCTGAACGAAAAGCACGGCGGAGGATTTTCGGTGGCTGTCAGGGAAAGAGTGTTTTCTCCCACGGAGAACGAATATACCGGCTATGAAAGAAAACGCGGTGCGATAAGTGCTCTTATAAAATATATCTGCGATTCAAATGCAGAGCAGTTTTCATTTATCTACGGCGATACGAAAGGTCTTACCGGAATGAAATACATTATGGCGCTTGACAGTGATACCGAGCTGTCCTTTGAGGTGATAAGAAGCCTTGTTGCGGCGGCAGAGCATCCTCTTAACAGACCTGTTTTTTCTGCAGATAAAAAAAGGATCATATCAGGCTTCGGTATAATCGCACCGAGAGTGGAAACATCGGTTGCTTCTGCCGAAAAAACCTTCTTTTCGAGAATTTTTACCGATACCGTATCAGCCTCATACTCTCCCGTGATAAGCGAACGCTATATGGATATGTTCGGCAGAAGTATTTTTTCCGGAAAAGGTCTTATTAATGCCGCCGCCTTCAGAGATGTTATCTGCGATAAGCTTGATGAACAGTATATTCTCAGCCACGATATCCTTGAGGGAGCATTACTTCGTACAGCCTTTTATCCGTCCTCAGAGCTTACGGATTCCTTTCCTTCCTCTGCAGAGGGGTATTTTTCAAGGCTTAACAGATGGATAAGAGGAGATGTGCAGAATTTAAGATATACAGTCTTTCCTCTTTCAAAAAAAGAAAGCTCACCCGTAATGCCGCCTGACGGAAAATATCAGCTTACAGATAATTTCAGAAGAGCCGTGACACCTGCGGTGCTGATGAGCCTTATGATATGCACCTGCTTTATGTCTTACGGCAGTGCGGTAACAGTTTTTCTGATAAGCTTATCCTCACTTCTCCTTCCGCGGCTTCTGCCGGTTGCTGTCTCCTTTTGTAAAAACGGTCCGAGAGTTTTTTCTTCGCTGTATTTTTCTTCAGAGATAGCTTCGGTTTATAAGGATATCATAAGAGCCTTTCTTGATATCGGATCTTTACCGCAGAATGCTTTTATAAGTCTTGATGCGGTTATAAGAAGCCTTTACAGAAGTCTTGTCAGTAAAAAAAGGCTTCTTCAATGGACAACGGCAGAGGATGCGGACAAGGTAAAAAGAAAAAACATTCTTTATCAGGGAATATTGCCCTTTGCTGTAGCTCTGATTCTTTTTTCTTTCGGCTTTTCTTATCACCGCCTTGTTGCTGTGCTGATTCTTCTTTTTATCCCTCTTGCACTTTCAAACGGTATTCATCTTGATAATAAAGATAAACGTGAGCTTTCCGAGAATGAAAAACAGGCGATCACATCATTTGCGGCCGCTGCCTGGCGGTTTTTTGATGAGAATGTCATATCCCTTGAAAATATGCTTCCGCCCGATAATATTCAGGAAACACCCGTGCCGAAAAGAGCGAGAAGGACATCTCCCACAAATATAGGCTTTTATCTTGTATCTGTGCTTTCTGCCTGCGATCTGTCCTTTATAACACCTGATGAGATGCTCTCAAGAATCAATGCGACGCTTGATACTGTAGATAAGCTTCCGAAATATAAGGGACTGTTATATAACTGGTATGATACGGTAAGGCTTACAGTTCTTAAGCCCGAATATGTTTCAACGGTAGACTGCGGGAACTATCTTGTCTGCCTTACGGCATTGAAGCAGGGGCTTAAGGAGTATTATAATATCCTGCCCGAGACTGAAAATACCGTGTCGAGGATCGAAAATATCCTTGATGCGAGTGATCTCAGCTTTCTATATGACAGCAAAAGGCATCTTTTCAGAATAGGTGCTGATGCGGGCACGGGAAAGCTGTCAGACTCATATTATGATCTTTATATGAGTGAAGCTCGCATGACCTCATATTATGAATGCGCAAAAAGACATGTGCCCGTAAGACACTGGCAGAGTCTCGACCGAAGCCTCAAAAGGGCCTCGGCTTATATTACTGCTGTCTCCTGGACGGGTACTATGTTTGAATATTTCCTGCCCGTTATGTTTCTCGGATGCAGGGAAAATACCTTTCAGTATGAAGCACTTAAGGTCTGTCTCAGAGAGCAGAAGAGAAGAGCCGCCAAAAAAGGCATTCCCTACGGAATATCCGAGAGCTGCTTTGCGGCAATAGACAGTGCCTTTAATTACAGATATAAGGCACACGGACTCAGAAGCCTTGCACTTAAAAGAGATGCGGATGAGGAAAGTGTTATTTCGCCGTATTCTACATTTCTTACGCTTCCTTTCGATAAAAAAAGTGCAATGAAAAATCTTTCAAGGCTTTCGGCTTTACACTGTGAAGGAGTGTACGGCTTTTATGAGGCGCTTGACTTTACGCCCGAAAGAAATGACGGTGAGGATTACTCCGTTGTTCGATGTTATATGTCGCATCATATCGGTATGAGCATCGTTGCAATGGCAAACGCACTTTGCGATAATATATTTGTAAAACGCTTTATGTCGGATATCAGTATGAGCAGTGCGGGAAAGCTGCTTGAGGAAAAGATACCCTCCGCGTCGCCTGTGCTGAAGACGCCCTCTGACAGAAAAGAAAAACGGACTGAAGGCAGAGAAAAAGCGGATAAAAGAAGTGCTGAGCCTGAAGGAAAGGATGTTTTTGCATATTCCAACGGAGAACTTTCTTTCTTTTGTGATAAATACGGCAGAAACAAAACTGTTTTTGCGGGTGCTCAGCTTTTTAAGTATTGTGCCGTCAGTGAGGGAATTTCCGTGGGAATCGATATCGACGCAAGTATAATTCCCCTTTTTCCTTCCTTTGATGAAAATACTGCTCTGAAAAAATATGCACTGACTGCAAAAAGAAGCATAGGTGACATTGAAATTACAGCCGCGGGGATGGTGCATCCCTCGGAAAACGCACTGCTTATTCCCGTTAAGGTGAAAAACAACGGAGAAATGAGTAAAAGCATTACTGTTCATTATTATGCCGAGCCCTTTATTTTTCCTCTTTATGAAAGTGACAGGCATCCCGCCTTTTCTGATATGTTTCTTAAAGTGGATACGGATGATAAGCACAAAAGCATTACCTTTTACAGATGTAATAAGGAGGAGCTTCCTGCAGTTGCCTTTGGCTTTTACGGAAAAAACAAGCTTGTGTACGGTCTTGACCGTGAAAGGATAATAAAAAGAACAGGGGAAAAAAGCAGTGTATTCTACAGGGATTATTCCTGCCCGGAAAATGCTCCGAGGGGTGTTTTTCCTGCACTTGCAATGAGCACAAAAATCACTGTTTTACCTTCAAAAAGCACGGAAACGGTATTTATTGCGGCTCCCGGAATAGACAGAGAAAGTGCAGTCTTTAACCTTCTTTCCGTGAGAAGCAAGGCTCTTCCCGTTATCACTAAGGGAGCGGCGGCAACATTTTTAAGGGATGAACTGACAACAGATGCCGCAACAAAGCTGATTGCCGACAGCTTCTTAGGAAAGAAAGCCGATTCTCTGCGGCTTTCTGCTGCCGCCACCATAAAAAACGGCATAAATTCGCTGTGGGAAACGGGAGTTTCGGGAGATGTCCCGTTAATTACGGTATTTCCTGAAAAAAACTGTCCTCTTTCTCTTCAAAGAGCATATCTCAGATTGCAAAAACGCCTTCTTAAAGCCTCTGTCGGCACAGATCTTATCTTTATTTTTGACGGCGGTCCTGATTACGGCTTTACGGGAGAAAGAGATCTCAGAAGACTTATAGCAGAGGAAAATATGAATGATCTTCTGTTTAAAAAGGGCGGAATCCATATTTTTTACAGAGATCTTTTGTCTGATGAAAGCTTTGCGGCGCTGCTTGCCTTCTCATCTTGTATATATCCCGATAACTCGGAAACGACCGCCGTAAGGGAAAGACGGGTGCCCGTTTTTGAAAAAAAGACTCTGCCGCAGGGCGACAGCCGCTTTATAAACGGAGGATATCTTATAAATGAAAGACCGTCCGTACCTTGGAGCTTTACTTTGTCAAACAACACCTTCGGCACTCTTGTGACAGATCGCTCTCTCGGATATTCATGGAGCGGAAATTCCCGACAGAATAAGCTCACGCCGTGGAGCAATGACACTGCTTGCGACCTCACGGGGGAAAGACTTTATATACTCTCAGATGATAAATTATACGATGCCGCCGAGGACTGCGCGGTTTATTATTCTCCGTCTGAGATCAAGCATTTGTCAAAGCTTGACGGTGTTATTTCAGAGGTCTGTACGGAGGTCTCTGAAAAGGGTGCAAAAAAGAGGATAAGCATAACGCTTAAAAATCTGACGGATAAAAAACGGGATATTGAGTTGATCTACTGTGTAAGGCCTGTGCTCGGTGAGAGTGAGAGATTCTCCGATTTTGTGAAAATAACAAAAACGGATAAGGGAATATTTGCGGAAAATCCGATGAATACCGATTATCCCGGAGTGCTTTATATAAGCTCCGAAAGGGAAAATGCAAGCTTTTATGAAAATATGAAGAGCTTTACGGGAAATGATGAAAAAAGTCTTATAATATTGCAAAAATTTGTCCTTGAGCCTAATAAAGAATATAAAAACCGGTTCTTTATGTGCTTTGCTTCAACCGGGTCTGCTGCCGAAAAATTGGCTGAGCATCCGTTTAAGGCAAAGGTGGGGCTGTCACCGTCCTTCAATACACCTTATCCTGCCCTTAACGAATTCTCTTCATCTCTTTTATATCATCAGGTGAGTGACACAAGGCTTAGGGCAAGATGCGGCTTTTATCAGTGCTCGGGTGCCTTCGGCTTCAGAGATCAGCTTCAGGATATCCTGCCTCTTATCGGAAGAGAAAACAGAAGGGTAAGGCAGATGATATTTACTGCTGCCGCCGCTCAGTTTCCCGAGGGGGATGTGCTTCATTGGTTTCATAAGCTTCCCGGGAGAAATAAGGGCTGTAAGGGAATAAGGACAAAATGCTCCGACGATATGCTGTGGCTGCCGTTTGCGGTATATGAATATGTGACAAAAAGCGGGGATAGGGCAATTCTTGATAAGCTTATCCCCTATAGGATCGGAGAGCCGCTCGGTGATGATATGACTGATAATTTTGCAGTTTTCTATCTGTCAAAGGAACGCTCGAGCCTTTATGAGCATTGCCTGAGAGCAATAATAAGAGCATACAGAACGGGTGAGCACGGTCTTACTCTTATTGGCTCGGGAGACTGGAATGATTCCTTTGATAAGGTCGGAATAAAGGGCAAGGGAGAAAGCGTGTGGCTTTCTATGTTTCTCGGAAGGGTAGCAAGAGATTTTGCAAAAATTTGCGAATCAAGAAAGGATTATAAAATTCGTGATAAGCTTACGGGTATTTCCGAAGAGCTGTTTTCGGCAGTGGATTCTGCCTGCTTCAACGGTAAATGGTATATAAGAGGCTTTTATGATGACGGGAGTCCTCTCGGAGATGAGGGAGCAGACAGCTGCAGTATTGACCTTTTATGTCAGGCATGGGCGTCGCTTTCGGGTATGCCCGATAAAAACAGAGTAAAAACAGCACTTATGTCGGCATATGAAAGGCTATTTGATGAAAAAAACGGTGTGGTGAAGCTGTTTGCTCCGCCTTTCGGTGAAAACAGCAAAAAAACGGGATATGTAAATCTTTATCCCGAGGGAATGAGAGAAAACGGCGGTCAGTATACCCACGCCGCGGTATGGTTCTGCACGGCACTTTTCAGAGAAGGTCTTATCCCTCAGGCAGAAAGAGTGCTGAGTGCTCTTTTGCCCTCTGTAAAACACCGTGAGGGCAAGGGGGATATCTATAAAAATGAGCCGTATGCTCTCTCGGGAGATGTTTATTCCGCTGAGTTTCACAACGGAAGAGGCGGCTGGAGTCTTTATACGGGCTCTGCAGGCTGGCTTTTAAGTCTTGCGAAGGAGCTTGACGGTAAATAACGGTGTGTCTGCCGGCGAAAAGTTTTTTTTGCCGGCAGTATTAATAATAAAATATATTGCATTTTTCTCTGCACTGTGATATGATATCCTAAATAAATATCGAATCGAGGTACTGATATGTCAGAAATCAGATATACACCTTGTGTTATCCTTCCCGGCATCGGTCAGTCAAAGGTCGAGCTTACCGACAAAAACGGTGAGAAGATAAAAATGGCGTGGCCTCTTGATGTTGACGGCGAAGAAGTGATGAATAAGCTCAAGGCACCTCTTATGAAAATGATGCTTTTCAGAAAGGATGCAGGATTTTCGGATAAGGTCGCTTCAGTAGTGAGAGAAATAGCCGATCCCATTGCCTGCGAAGCCGACGGCAGAATGAAGAATCCTCTCAGGGTAGTGTCCTACCCCTTAAGCCTTGCAGAATGCACGGCTGATGAGAAAAGATATATCTACAAGATGGTTCCTCTTCAGATGCTGAGTGAACGCATCGGCGAAGAAAACCTTTATTTCTTTGCATATAATTCTTTCGGAGATACATATGAAACGGCAAGACAGCTCAGTGATTTTATAGATAATGTCAAGCTTAAAACAGGCAGTGACAAGGTAAATCTTGTTCCCGTAAGCCTCGGCGGTGCTCTTTCGACGGCTTATTTCGAGCTTTTCCGCCATAAGCACGATGTAAAGAGAGTGATGTATTTTGTTGCCGCTCTCGGCGGAAGCCATCTTATAGCGGATATTATGGAAAAGAATCTGAAGCTTGAAAATGCTCTTTCCATGATAGAGATGCTCACAAATAAGAAGACGGCAGAAAGCCTCGGCGGACTTCTTAAAATGATGCCCGAGGGAGTTTTTGAGAAAACGGCAGAAAAGGCTCTTGACGCTCTCAATGCCGCAGTTCTCGGAAATTCTCTTTCAATGTGGGGTATAATCCCTCCCGAGAGATATCCCGCATTGAGAGATATGTACCTTTCGGATAAGGCTCACGGAGTATTAAGAGAAAAGGCAGACCGTTTTTATGAGTTCCGCCGTAATTTCCCTTCTGTAGTGCGTGAGCTTGAAAATGAAGGCGTTGAATTTTTTGCCGTCTGCGGATACGGACTTCAGCTGCTTGCGGTTGCAGGAAGCGATAAGATGTCCTCTGACGGTATAATACACATCTCATCCACCACCCTCGGAGCGCTCAGTGCTCCTCTCGGTGAGACCCTCAGTGAATTTCCTGAGGAAGGCAGAGTCTGCAATAATACTCAGCATCATCATCTTTCGCCCGATAAGACGGTTGATGCCTCTTACGGACTCTGGCCCGAAAGAACCTGGTATTTCGCTTCGCAGAGACATGACGATACGGCTTATAACGATAAGGCACTCGGTATAGCCGCCCGTGTTCTTTCTGATGACAGCTTTACAGATATATATTCCGATGCTGAATTTCCTCAGTTCGGAGAGCAACAGGATAACAGAAAGTAAGGAGAGAAAAATATGGCTTTTATTTCCCGCAAAAAGAAATATTCTCCGGAGCCTTTTGAGACGGAAGGTATGCCGGCGGATGCAGTTTCCGCTACGGAAGATGCTGAAGCACCCGTAAGAAGAAGCGATTATGCATTCAAGGTCAGAAATCTTACCAAGGATTATGACGGAAACATCGTTCTCAATAACATTTCATTTGATATTCCCTCAGGTAAGATAGTCGGTCTTTTAGGTCCCAACGGCTGCGGTAAGACCACTCTTATGAAGATCCTTTCGGGACTTATTCACGACTATACGGGTATGGTAAAGGTAGACGGAAGACCTATCGGCATCGGCTCAAAGGCACATGTTGCCTATCTTCCCGACTGCACCTTTTTCCCTGACAGATTCCGTACAATTGATTGCATCAATTATTACGGCGATTTCTTCAGGGATTTTGACAAGGTGAAGGCTATCGAATTTGCTTCCCGTTTCGGACTTGACCTCAATCAGAAGGTAAAGACCATGTCAAAGGGTATGAAGGAAAAGCTTCAGCTTCTTGTCGTTATGTCAAGAGAGGCTGATATCTATCTTCTTGACGAGCCCTTGGGCGGTGTTGACCCTGCCGCAAGAAGCGTTATCCTTGACATTATTATGAGTAACTACAAGGAGAATGCAACGGTTGTGCTTTCAACTCATCTTGTCAATGACCTTGAGCACAGTTTTGACCACATTCTTATGCTCGGTCACGGCTCTATCCTTGTTAATACCGGTATCGAAACATTACGCTCCACCGGAAAATCAGTAGAAGAAATCTTTAAGGAGGTTATCGGCGATGCTTGGGAAGTTGACTAAAAATTCATTCAAAGCAAATATGAGCTCAGTTTCACACGTGTATCTTGCAATGGGTATCATCGGAGTGATAATGCTCGCCCTGCTTTTTATTGACTGGACAAAATGGGGAGATACGGGCATCGGCGTCGGTCTTCTTACAAAGATATTGGCCTCAAGTGCTCTGTGCCTTACGGCTGCTATCGGTATGATAATGACTCTTACGGGTATTGTTGCCGAATATCAGAGAAATATGTTCGGTAATGAAGGACATCTTACAATGACTCTTCCCGTAAGAAGCAGCACGCTCCTTCTTTCAAAGTGGATAGCAGGCTCCTTCTGGGTAATTCTCAGCTATGTTGTGCTTTGCGTATGTGCCTTCGGCTCATTTATTTATATTGTAAAGCATTCTGTTGATGTAGTTCAGGGCAATGATATGTATTATTCCGTATATGAGCTTGTAATAGAGATGGTCGAGCAGCTTTGCTATTCTGCAGGTATTGCTACCCCCTCAATTGCAGTGCTTCTCAGCCTTGCTTCCATTTATGCATTTGACGGTGCGATAAGACTCATCGTTTTTGTGCTTCTCATTTATTTTGCAATTACCATATCAAACTGCCGTCCCTTCCATAAGGCAGGCAAATTCGGAAAGATACTTTATTTCTTCCTCAGCTTCTTTGCTGTGAGCACCTTCGCAAGTATGATCACAAAGCTTATAAAGATCTATATCATCGTTTCCGAAACAGCCTATACCTTTACGCTTTCCGAGGCAGAGGTTGCCGCGGCATGGGATCTCGGCTACGGTGCTTATTCCGTAACAAATCTCTATTGCACCGCTATTGCAGCCGTATTTATGTTCCTTGTTACCACCGTTCTTATTGACAGAAAGGTCAATGTAAGCTGATAACAGCGTTTTCAGATAATGACGAAAGGGTGTGAGATGTGTGGAATTCAGAATAATAGATATATCAAAGGATCTGATAACAACCGAGCCTTATCCCGGTGATCCTGCACCGGAATTATCCGTGTTTTCCTCCTTTTCCGCAGGCGACAGCTGTAATATGGCAAGACTTACGACAACTCTTCATTGCGGCACGCATCTTGATGCTCCCTTGCATTTTATTCCCGGCGGAAAGACCGTGAACAGTGTTCCGATAGATGCACTTATCGGTGAATGTGCGGTTATCGAGGTGGACACCGAACGGATAACGGGGGATTATGTTGATAAATTCTTTCCGAAAAGTGCCGAACGCATACTGATAAAAAGCGGAGGAAAGGCATATTTTGATAAAACGGGAGCTGAAGAGCTGAGCTTTATCGGCTGCAGACTCATTGGAACGGATAATAATTCCGTAGGATGTGCAGAGGACCAGACGGGACCTCACAGGGCGCTTCTCGGCGAAGGAGTTGCGGTGCTTGAAAATCTTGAGCTTAAGGATGTAAGCCCCGGTAAGTATTTTCTTGCGGCTCTGCCCGTAAAAATTGCAGGTGTTGAAGCCGCTCCCGTAAGAGCCGTTCTTCTGGACGGATATGTGTTCTGGAGTAAATAATATCTGAAAAATGTAAAGGTTTTTACAAATTATTTTCTGCTGTCGGCAGATGTTTGTATATTTTTCTGTATTGATAAATTTTTAACATTATTGTAAAATATACAAGGCAATAAATCCGTAAATCCAAACTTTAATATAAAGGAGTATTTTCAATGAGTTCACTTAACAAAAAGACAGTTGAAGATATCGCTGTCAAAGGCAAAAAGGTTCTTGTCCGTTGCGATTTCAACGTAAAGATGGAAAACGGTGTTATCACCAGCGACAAGAGGATCGTAGCATCTCTTCCCACTATCAAGTATCTTCTTGATAACGGTGCAAAGGTTATTCTTTGCTCTCACCTCGGCCGTCCCAAGGGCGAATTCAATCCCGAATTCTCAATGGCTCCCGTAGCTGCCCGTCTTTCAGAGCTTTTAGGCTTTGAGGTAAAGCTTGCT
Organism: Clostridia bacterium; assembly: GCA_017440965.1. Classification (GTDB taxonomy): domain Bacteria; phylum Bacillota; class Clostridia; order Oscillospirales; family Acutalibacteraceae; genus RUG806. The sequence continues at coordinate 25,433 of JAFSGH010000004.1, forward strand.
TCCGATGTTGTAGGCGAAAGTGCTCAGGCACTTGCTGCTGAGGTTAAGGAAGGCGAAGCTATCCTTCTTGAGAACGTACGTTTTGAGAAGGGCGAGACAAAGAATGATGAGGAGCTTTCAAAGAAGTTTGCAGCTCTTGCTGATATCTTTGTAAACGATGCATTCGGTTCAGCCCACAGAGCACATTCTTCAACAGCAGGTGTTGCTGATTATCTTCCCTCTGCAGTAGGCTATCTCATTCAGAAGGAGATTCAGTTCATCGGCGGTGCTCTTGAAAATCCCAAGAGACCTCTCGTTGCTATCCTCGGTGGTGCTAAGGTTTCCGACAAGATCGGCGTTATCGAAAACCTTATCGATAAGTGCGATACTCTTATTATCGGCGGCGGTATGGCTTATACATTTATGCGTGCTCTCGGTCACAGCGTTGGTACATCCATCTGTGAAGAGGACAAGGTTGAGCTTGCAAAGTCCCTTATGGCTAAGGCTGAGGAGAAGGGCGTTAAGTTCCTTATTCCTCAGGATAACCGTGTAGGTAAGGAATATGCTCCCGATACAGAGCATATGCTTGTAAATTCCGATGAGATCCCCGACGGCTGGATGGGACTTGATATCGGTCCTGCTACAGAAAAGCTCTTTGCAGACGCTGTAAAGGGTGCAGGCACAGTTATCTGGAACGGACCTATGGGTGTTTCCGAGTGGGAAAACTTCGCTTCAGGTACTATTGCAGTTGCTAAGGCTGTTGCTGAATCAGGCTCTATCTCCATCATCGGCGGCGGTGACTCCGCAGCTGCTGTCAAGAAGCTCGGCTTCTCAGACAAGATGAGCCACATCTCCACAGGCGGCGGTGCTTCTCTTGAATATCTTGAGGGCAAGGTTCTTCCCGGTATCGCTTGCATCGACGAGAAATAATCATATAAAATATTACGGTTTACCGGCATTAATTGTCGGTAAGCCGATTTTTTGGAGGATATAATAATGAATAAAGCAGTAAGAAAAGCAGTTATCGCAGGTAACTGGAAGATGAATAAAACTCCCGCAGAGGCAAAGGCTCTTATTGAAGAGATGAAGCCCCTCGTAGCAGGTGCAGACTGTGAAGTTGTACTTTGCGTTCCTTTTGTAGATATCCCTGCAGCTATTGAAGCAGCAAAGGGCTCAAATATCAAGATCGGCGCAGAAAACATCCACTTCAAGGCTTCAGGTGCATATACAGGCGAGATCGCAGGTAATATGCTTAAGGAACTCGGTGTTGAATATGTTGTTGTAGGTCACAGCGAAAGAAGACAGTATTTCGGTGAGACAGATCAGACAGTAAACCTTCGTTCTCTTGCAGCTCTTGAAAACGGCCTTAAGCCCATCATCTGCGTAGGTGAGACACTTGAGCAGAGAGAGCTTGGCTACACAGAGACTCTTCTTAAATTCCAGACAAAGATGGCTCTTACAAATGTTACAGCTGAACAGCTCAAGGATGTTATCATCGCTTATGAGCCCGTATGGGCAATCGGCACAGGCGTTACTGCTACTGCTGAGCAGGCTGACGAGGGCAACGGCTACTGCAGAGAGGCTATCAGTGAGGTATACGGCAAGGAGGTTGCCGAAACAGTTACAATTCAGTACGGCGGCTCAATGAACGCAAAGAATGCTGACGAGCTTGTTTCAAAGGTAAATGTTGACGGCGGTCTTATCGGCGGTGCTTCTCTCAAGGCAGAGGACTTTTCCGTTATCGTAAAGGCAGCATCAAAGTAATCCTGAGTTCTGAGAAGGCGGATGCTGTATCCGTTTCTGACAGATACGGATATTAATTAACATATTCGGGACGGTGTTTCCGTCCCCTACATTTTGTATGAGGTATATATAATGAAAAAACCTGTTGTTTTATGTATTATGGACGGCTTCGGCATCAGAAACTGTGACGAAGGTAATGCCATAAAATTTGCAAAAACTCCCAATCTTGATAAGTTTTTTGCAGAAAATCCTTTCACGACCATCGGTGCTTCGGGACTTGATGTAGGTCTTCCCGACGGTCAGATGGGAAACAGCGAGGTCGGTCATACAAATATCGGTGCCGGCAGAGTTGTTTATCAGATGCTTGTTAAGATTTCAAAGTCCATCAAGGACGGCGACTTCTTCAATATTCCCGCTCTTATATCCGCTATGGAAAACTGCAAGAAGAACGGCACAGCTCTTCATCTTATGGGACTTCTTTCCGACGGCGGTGTTCACAGCCATATCGAGCACCTTTTCGGGCTTCTTGAAATGGCAAAGAATTACGGACTTACAAAGGTTTACGTTCACTGTATAATGGACGGCAGAGACGTTTCCGTTACCTCAGGTAAGGGCTTTATCAGTGATGTGGAAAACAAGTGCAAGGAATTAGGTGTGGGTGAAATTGCTACCATCACAGGCAGATATTTCGCTATGGACCGTGACTTTGCATGGGACAGAGTAGAAAAGGCTTATGCCGCATTTGTATACGGCGAAGGACTTATGGATTCCGATGCTGTAGGCTCAATGCAGAGATCCTATGACAAAGAAGTTACTGATGAATTCATCGTTCCTACAGTTGTCAATAAAGAGGGTACTATCAAGGCTAATGACTCTGTTGTATTCTTTAACTTCCGTCCTGACCGTGCAAGACAGATCACACGCACATTTGTAGATCCCGATTTCGACGGCTTCGAGAGAAGAAACGGCTTCTTCCCTCTTGAGTTCGTGTGTATGACTCAGTACGACGAGACAATGCCCAATGTTTCAGTTGCATTCCCTCCCGAGGAGCTTACAAAGACCTTCGGTGAGTATCTTCAGGATTGCGGCAAGACACAGCTCAGAATTGCAGAAACACAGAAGTATGCTCATGTAACCTTCTTCTTTAACGGCGGTGAGGAAAAGACCTTCAAGGGTGAAGACAGAATTCTTATTCAGTCTCCCGATGTTCCCACCTTTGACCTTCAGCCTGAAATGAGCGCTTATCCTGTAAGAGACGCTGTCTGCGAAAAGATCAGAAGCGGTGAATACGATGCGGTTATTCTTAACTTTGCTAACTGCGATATGGTAGGCCATACAGGTGTATGGGATGCTGCAGTAAAGGCTGTTGAAGCAGTTGATGAGTGTGTTGGCGATGTTGTTGAGGCTACTCTCAGCATGGGCGGTGTATGCTTTATTACTGCTGACCACGGTAATGCTGACAGAATGATAGGTGAGGACGGAAATCCCTTTACTCCTCATACCACAAATCCCGTTCCCTTCTGCGTAGTAGGCTATCCCTGCGAGCTTAAGGAGGGCGGCAGACTTGCTGATATCTGCCCCACAATGCTTAAAGTAATGGGACTTACCCAGCCCGCAGAGATGACAGGCGAATGTCTCATCAAATAAGAAAAGTGACGCATAAGGGAAAGTGACGCATAAATCACCGTATTTGGCGCACAAATAATATTTGACAGTTTTAAGCCTTTAGCAGAAGTTTCTGCCGGAGGCTTATTTCTTTTCTTTAACTGAGTTACCTGTGCTTTGTTTTCGGCGGTTCGCGGTACCACTGTACAGCTTGCCACCGCCGAAAACAACAAATCCGGTAATTTCTGCGCCACTTTCCGTGCAGTCACTCGGTTAAATCTGACTTGGTTTAGTTAGTTTTTTCCTGCAAAGGAGGAAAGCGATACTGATTTCTGATAAATGCCCACAATTCCCGCAATTGCATCCTCTTTTTTGCGAAAAAGAGGCGCACTTGCAGAAATTCTGAACATTTCTCGGAAATCGGGCAGGTTTGACTATTGCTGTGTGTGGATGACTTTTTGGTTCTATTGTCAGAGCTTGAGGTTGTAGGTAGCAAAATGCGTGCTTCGCACTGTTTTGCATAATTTTAAAATAAGGAAAGTGACGCATAAATCACCGTATTTGGCGCACAAATAATATTTGACAGTTTTAAGCCTTTAGCAGAAGTTTCTGCCGGAGGCTTATTTCTTTTTTTTAACTGAGTTACCTGTGCTTTGTTTTCGGCGGTTCGCGGTACCACTGTACAGCTTGCCACCGCCGAAAACAACAAATCCGGCAATTTCTGCGCCACTTTCCGTGCAGCCACTCGGTTACATCTGACTTGGTTTAGTTAGTTTTTTCCTGCAAAGGAGGAAAGCGATACTGATTTCTGATAAATGCCCATAATTCCCGCAATTGCAGCCTCTTTTTTGCGAAAAAGAGGCGCACTTGCAGAAATTCTGAACATTTCTCAGAAATCATTTGAGTGATTATCTGAAATTGTATGAATACTATTCTTAAATTGTATGAATGCTTTTCTCCGATTCTTTGGAATATTTCTTGGAAATTGAGGGGAGAGGTATTATTAATTGCTGAAAGGTTTTTTGTTTGGTTGTCAGATGGCTTGATTGTTTGATGCTTGTGTTTTTTTGTAATTGAGGGATAATTTTGTTGTATAGTATAACAAATAGTTATTGTTCAATGCTGTAAGTTTGTGTAAAAGTTTATGTTAATAATCTATACTGTCAGTTATAGTATCATCTTTAAGGAAGTGTCAGGATGGATATGTACAGTATAGGCAAAAATATCCGGAAATACAGAAGCACAAAAGGAATGAGACAGGAAGATCTTGCTGAAAAGACAGAGCTGACTGCTGTTTATATCGGTATGCTTGAGAGGGGAGAAAAGATCCCTTCTCTTGAAACATTTATAAAAATTGCAAATGCCCTTGAGATATCTTCTGATATGCTTCTTTGTGAGGTGCTGGATACCGGCTATAAAGTCAGAAACTCTATTGTAAGTGAAAAGCTTGATGCATTGTATGAGGATGATCGCAATAAAATTTATGATGTCATAGATACAATGATTAAACATTCAAAGAAAAAAGTGAAGTAATGAAAAACATTCCGAATTTCTGCAGATTCGGAATGTTTTTTTAGTATTTAAGCATATTGTAACAAAAATCGACATAAGTAATGTGATATAACATAACTGTTAGTTATTATAAATAACTGATAAATTCAAAAGAAAGGATGTGTAAGAATGGTTTTTAAAGAGGTTTTACGCATTTTGTCTGAAAAGTACGGTGTCGAGAGTGAAAAAGTTTTAACGGAAATGAACGAGGCAATCAATATGTGCAATAGTGTGTCAGCACCTCTATGGGTAAACATATTCGGCAAAGATGCAAAGCTGACCGCAGAAGAATTTATTAAAAAAATCAGTGAAGCAGTAGCGGTACAATTGCATTGCTGACTATCTTATTAACGATATCCCGAAAGACAAAATTCGCAGCACAGAATTTGTGTCGGCAGGGGGGAGTCGTTTAACACTAAATGGCAGTTAAGGGGACAAAATCGCAAAATGCCCCTTATCTCCGGGTTTTTTTATATGAAAAGACCTCGTTTGAAAGTAATAAAGGAACATATCTAACACCTGTACGCAGTTTTGATATGTTCCTTATTTTAATTATAACAGTTATTATAGCCGACAGGCTGAGTATCTTTTTACAGCTGAAGGCTGAGTATCTTATAGTATAATCTCGTAGTAGGGCTTTTTGTCTTTTATGTTGAGTTTTGTTATGAATTTGCCTGAGATATAGTTTTTCGGGCGAAGGACTACCTTGTCCTTGTATATTTCAAGCTGTATGCCAATTCCCAGTCCCTGCATTTCCCCGTGATGGTTTCCGCAGGAGAGAGAGGGGAGATTGATAAGTGTAACGCCGTCTTCGTCCTCAAAGGTGGAATAGCCCTCTGCCTTTTTCATATCTTCTCCGCAAAGTCCCATATGGGAGTGACCGCTGAAATAGAAGACATTTTTATATGATTTAAGTATCCCGGCAACCTCGTCGCTTCTGTCGCCGATGCCGCCGTCTGTAAGAGGACGGTTCGGATCCTCATGTCTGTCCCAGGTCCTCGGAAGGCCGTGACGCTGATTGAGACTCTGATGGCAGAAAACAAAAATTGGATTGCCCGTTTCTCCCGCCTTGTTCATTTCATTCCTGAACCAAAGCATCTGTTCATCGCTGATGGTTGCTTCACAGCCGCTGTCCGCATCCGTTCCGATGCAGATAAAGTAATAGCCGTTGATATTTTCAGAGAAATAAGGGGTATTAATCTCTCTTTTGCATATATCCTTATAAGCACGGTAATATTCATTCATTGCGTCACTGAACTCACCGTCGCACCAGCCGTCGTGGTTGCCTATTGTGAGAATAATTTTTTTTGCGGCATCGGGCACCTTCTTAAAGCATTCTCTTGCCATTTGCCAGTTCTTCACACTTCCTCTTGAGGTGGTATCTCCGACGGTTATAAATGCATCGGCGTCGATTTTTTTTGCACCGCCTAATGCTCTCATAAGTAGATACATAGGTACGATCTTTACGGGGTGCTTTTCATCAATATGTGTATCTGAAACTATAGTTGCCTTAAGGCAAACATTATCATATAAGGTTTTTATCATAAAATACCTCCCGAATTTTCTCTTTCTTGAGTGTAGCACCAAAATAAAAGAAAAACAATATTAAAAATGAAATTAACGGCAAAATAAAAAGGTTCTTCACGGAAAGCCGGGGGCGTAAACGATTAAGGTGCTTAATTGAATTCAACAATTTTCCGTAAAGAGTCAATAAAAATGACACCGCCTGAACAGGAGGTGTCATTTGTCGGTTTTATGCGTGAATTGCAGCTGCCTGCGCATCGGCCAGATCAATTTTTACGCCTGCGAGATATCTGATAATATCCTTTCTTTTTATAATACCTATAAATACGCCTCTGTCGTCCACGACGGGAACGAAGTTCTGGCTGTATGCACGGGAAAGGATCTCATCAATTGAAGCAGATGCCTTTACAGGCTGATAATCAAGCCTGATTATGGTCTTCAACTCTGTTTTCTCAAGTCTTTTAAGGTCGGGACTGCTGTTGTTGTAAAGCGCCCAGAGAAAGTCACCCTCAGTAACGGTGCCTTTGTATACGCCCTCATCGTCTATTACGGGAATTGCCGCATATCCGTGGTATTTCATTTTCTCAAGTCCCTGACGCACAGAGCTGTCAAAGCTGATATATTCAACTTCTATTTTAGGAGTTAAAAAACGAAGAATGTTCATTACAAGTCTCCCTGTTGTTTAATAAGTGATTTTATTAAAGTATATGAAACTGAATATTAACTTAAAACCTTTTTATTCCAGACCGAAATAAGTTTTTGCGTTTCTGAAGGCTATATCTCTGACGGCACCCGATAAGAATTCCGTATCGTCGGGATATTCGCCGTTTTCTACGAGATTACCGATGAATTCACAAACTATTCTTCTGAAATATTCGTGTCTGGGATAGGAAAGGAAGGAACGGGAGTCAGTTACCATACCGATGAACTTTGAAAGAACGCCGAGATTTCCGAGAGCCTTTATCTGCTCACGCATTCCGTCGATATTGTCATTGAACCACCAGGCAGTACCGAACTGGATCTTTGATGCAGCTTCAGAGGACTGGAAGTTGCCGAGCATAGTACCGAGAACATAGTTATCCTTGGGATTGAGTGTGAAAAGAACAGTCTTGGGGAGACAGCCTTCACAGTCAAGAGAATCAAGAAGACGGGAGAGCTTGAAGGCTACCTCATTGTCGGCGATGGAATCAAAGCCGCTGTCGGGGCCTAATTTGTTGAACATTCTTGTGTTATTGTTTCTCATGGGGCCTATGTGTATTTCCATTCCCCAGCCGCGCCTATAGTATTCCTTTGCGAGGAAGCGGAACAGCTCTGTTCTGTAGCCCTCTGCCTCATATACGGAAAGCTCTTCGCCCTTAAGAGCCTTTTCGAATACCTTTTCAATTTCACTGTCATCCATTCTTACATAGGGAACGGGAGTAAATGCGTGGTCTGTTGCACGGCAACCCATTTCAGCAAAAAGCTCAATTCTTTCAAGAAGCACCTCCTTGAGTGTGCTGTAGCTGCTGATCTTCTTGCCTGATACCTTTTCAAGAGAATAGAGCCAGGGAAGAAAAGCGGGTGCCTCAATGCTGAGAGCCTTATCGGGGCGGAAGGCGGGAAGCACCTTACACTTAAAGGAGGAGTCCTCCTTAAGAAGCTTGTGGTATTCAAGGGTATCTGCGGGATCGTCTGTTGTGCATACGCAGTATACATTTGATTTTTCAATAAGCTCACGGGGAGTAAAGCCGCCCTCTGCTATCATTTTGTTTGCTTTTTCCCATATCATATCGGCGGTATTTTCGTTAAGTGTCTCATATATGCCGAAATATCTCTGAAGCTCAAGGTGAGTCCAGTGATAGAGGGGATTTCCTATGAAATTGGGCATAGCGGATGCCCAGGCCTTGAATTTTTCGTAGGGAGTCTTGCTTCCGGTGATGAATTCCTCGTCAATGCCCACGCCTCTCATACCGCGCCACTTATAATGGTCACCGCTGAGCCATAATTCGGCAATATCTCGGGGAGTCTTGTTTTCATAGATATCCTTAGGAGGAAGATGGCAGTGCCAGTCAAAAATAGGCTCTTCATTTGCGGCAGCAAAAAGCTTTTTTGCTGTTTCGGTGGAGAGAAGAAAATCTGCATCCATAAATTTTTTCATAACCGTTACTCCTTTAATTCTTGTTGAGAAGCTTTATTGTATTGTTGGGGCATGCCTCAGTGCACTTGCCGCAGCCGGTGCATTTGTTGTAGTCAACTATCGCACAGAGATTATCCATTGAAATAGCTTCTTCGGGACAGGTCTTTACGCATTTTGTACAGCCTATACATCCTGCGGTGCATTCCTTACGGGTAAGCGCACCCTTATCGTGATTTCTGCAAAGCACAGCCGCTTTTGTTTCGCTCTTGGGCATAAGCTCAATAAGATTCTTGGGGCAGACAGCAACGCATTTTTTGCAGGCTCTGCAAAGCTCGGGGGATACTATAGCAACACCGTTACAGATGTTTATTGCATCATAAGGGCATTCTCTCTGACAGTCACCGAGACCGAGGCAGCCGTATATACAGGTCTTGTCGCCGCCGAAAAGCTGTGAAGCCATTTTACAGCTGTCTACACCTACATATTCCATTTTCTTTTCTGCACAAGCATCTGTACCCATACAGCGTACAACAGCCGCCATAGGAGTTATTGTGCTTGCTGCAAGTCCCATTATTTCCGCTATTTTTGCGGAAACCTCACTGCCGCCGGGAGCGCAAAGACCGGTATCCTTTGTCTCGCCCTTTGAAAGTGCGCCTGCATATCCCTGACAGCCTGAAAATCCGCAGGCACCGCAGTTTGCACCGGGAAGCACCTCTGTTATAGCTTCCTCTTTTTCGTCAACGGGAACGGCCATTATCTTTGAAAGGACCGCAAGAAGCAGACCTGCAAGAAGTCCTATTCCTGCAACGATGATTACGGGTAAAATGATCTCATTCATTTCTGCTCCTCCTTACATAAGTCCCATGCCTTCAACTATACCGCCGAAGCCGAGGAAGCTTAAGGATACGATCGAAGCAGAGACAAGAGTTATGGGAAGTCCCTGAAGGGCTTTCGGAACATCAGCCGTTTCAAGACGGGAACGGACACCTGCGAAAAGCACCATAGCAAGCATAAAGCCCGCACCTGCCGCAAAGGAATTTACCATTGAATGTAAAAAACCGTAATTGTATGCCTGATACGCTGTGATGTTATCTATATTAAGAATTACAACACCGAGAACAGCACAGTTTGTTGTTATTAGCGGAAGGTAAATGCCCAGAGAATTATAAAGGGGCTTCATATATTTTTTAAGAATTATCTCAACCATCTGAACGAGAGCTGCAATAACAAGGATAAATACGATGGTCTGAAGATACTCCATTCCGTTATTTTCAAGGAGAATATTAAGCGGATATGTAACTGCAGTGGCAAGAAGCATAACAAAAATAACCGCACCGCTCATACCGACAGCGGTATTCAGCTTCTTTGAAACGCCGAGGAAAGGACATATGCCGAGGAACTTTGAAAGAACAAAGTTCTGTGTGAGAATTCCCATTACAAGCAATGCTATATAGAATTTCATTCTTCGCTTTCCTCCTTGTTTTTATTGTTTTCGATATCCTTTTTCAGGAATTCGGGAATGACCTCAGGTAACGGCTCTTCGTCTATGCTTTCCTTCTTGCCGTTATCTTTTTTGTCAGCTTCCGTTCTTTTCTTTTTATCCTTTTTTGCTTCGCCGCTTTCATTTACGGGAGCTTCTTCCTTCTCTTCGGTCTTCACCTGCTCTTCTTTCTCAGCCTCTTCCTTGCTGCATTGAGAAGCGTTTTCTTTGCCTTCAGAGAATTCTGCACAGAAGGATGCGTGAGGACAGCCCTTGCAGCCGTTAAGAGTTGCACTCTGAAGTCCCTTTTTCTCAGCAAGCTTATTAGCAAGAGCCATAAGCATACCGAATACAAAGAAGCCGCCTGCGGGAAGAATAAATAATGTCATGGGAGCAAGACCGATACTACCGAGCTCATCTGTGAAATCAAAGCCTGTAAAGCCGTTAAGGTCAATATATGCTCCGAGCATCGTATCAATGCCTGAAAGGAAGGTGCCTGCACCGAGAAGCTCTCTTACAGCACCCATGCAGAAGAGTGCCGCTGTAAAGCCGATGCCCATTCCGAGACCGTCAATTGCGGATAAGAGAACGGGGTTCTTGCTTGCATATGCTTCTGCTCTTCCGAGGATGATGCAGTTAACAACAATAAGCGGAAGGAATACGCCGAGAGAAGCATCAAGGGCGGGAACAAATGCCTTGACAAGCATCTGAACCACCGTAACAAATGATGCAATGATAACTATGTATGCGGGTATTCTTGCCTTTTCGGGGATGATCTTACGCATAGCGGAGATGGCGATATTTGAACAGATAAGAACTATCGTAGCCGCAATACCCATACCTATACCGTTTACAACGGAGGTAGAAGTAGCAAGCGTGGGACAGGTGCCGAGAACAAGTCTCAGAACAGGGTTTTCCTTAAGAAAGCCCTTTGTAAGCTCCTTGCCGTAATTGGGTTTTGTTTTTTCAGCCATTCCTTATCCCTCCTTTACTTCTTCGAAAAGTGCCTTTGCTTCGTTTACCGCTTTTGTAACGGCGTTTGTTGTGATGGTGGCACTGGTGATCGCAAGTATCTCATTTTCTTCGGGCTTGTCATTTTTTATAACGGTAAAAGGACCTTCGCTTCCCACATACTGAGAAAGAAAGCTGTTCTTTTTTGCATTCATTCCGAGACCGGGAGTTTCATTTATGGAAAGAATGCTTATTCCCGTAACCTTGCCCTCGCTGTCGATGCCCGTCATTATTCTGACTGCACCGCCGTAGCCTGCACTTTCTGTGGTGAAAACAAAGCCGACTGTATTTCCGTCGGAAAGCCCTTCATAGTAAGCCTTGCCCTCATTTTCCTTTAATTGGAATTCTTTTGCCTCGGGAAGCACCTGAAGTCTTGATTCGTCAGCCGCCTTCTGATCGTTTGTTTCGATGATGGGTGAGGTGACGGAATTTATAAATGCAAGTATACCTGCCGCAACTGCGCATATTAAAAACAGTGAAAGAGCTGTTTTTAATATCTTGAAAACATCGCTTTTATTCATTATGCCGCGCCCTCCTCTTTTTTCTTTGTTTTCTTTTCCTTGATAAAGCCGAAATATGCAGGTGCAGTCAGCTTTTCAATAAGAGGTGTTGCAATATTCATAAGAAGTATGGAATAGGATACGCCCTCGGGAAGCGAGCCGAAAAGTCTGATGACAGAGGTAAGTATTCCGCAGCCTATACCGAATACGATCTTTCCCTTTGTATTTATGGGACTTGTTGAATAGTCGGTAGCCATGAAGAATGCGCCGAGGATAAGACCGCCGCCGAGGATCTCATATATTGTAAATGTAATATCAAAGCCTGAGGCGATAAGCATAAATGCTGCAACCGTAAGTATGTAAGAGCCGGGGATGGCAATGCTTATGACTCCTCTTAATATGAGATATACAGCACCGAGAATAAGGGCAACGGAGCATACTTCACCGATACAGCCTGCCCTTACACCGAAGAGCATATTGAAGAAGGAGGGAAGATCTCCGTCAACAAGAAGAGCTCCCATCTGTGAGGATACATTTCCCGAAAGGTCTATTGCGGAAAGATGGGAAAGGGGAGTCGCCGTTGTGATGGTATCAACACCCGATGAGCCGGGAGCTGAAAAGCCTGTCATTGCAGAAGCAAAGGAGACAAGAAGAACTATTCTTGCCGTAATGGCGGGATTTGCAAAATTATGGCCGATACCGCCGAACATCTGCTTTACGACAACTATGGCAACAAGAGAGCCTACGATACACATCCATATGGGAATGCTCACGGGCAGATTGAATGCCAGCAGTAAGCCTGTGACTACAGCGCTGAGGTCGCCTATCGAGGATGAACGCTTCATTATTTTTCTTGATAAGAACTCAAAAAGCACACAGCTTACTATACATACGGCTATTACAAGAGCTGCTCTTGCTCCGAATACCGCAACGCCTGCGAATGCCGCAGGAATAAGAGAAATTATAACATCGAGCATGATTCCCGTAACAGTGCCGGGGCTTTTTGTGTGCGGAGAGGCACTGACGGTGAGAATATTCTTTTCGCTCATTATTTTATACCTGCCTTTCTCATTACATCCTTTGCAAGACGCATATGCTGGACCAGAGGCTTTCCTGCGGGACAGGAATAAGCACAGCTGCCGCATTCCATACATACAGATGTGCCCAGCTTCTTTAATGCTTCGGCATCACCGAGGGAAGCATACTTTTCTATCTGAGTGGGAATAAGACTCATAGGACAGGCGGCGTGACATCTGCCGCAGCGAATGCAGTCTCTTTCAGGCTTTATTCTTGCACCGTTTTTGCTGAACGCAAGAATGGCATTGTTGCTCTTGAGAAGAGGAACATCCGTGCCTGTTACTGCCGTTCCCATCATCGGACCGCCCGATAATATCTTATAAGGCTGTTCAGTAAAGCCGCCGCAGAAATCGATTATCTTCTGAAGCTCTGTGCCTACGGGAACACGGACATTCATGGGATTTACGATACAGTTACCGCTGACGGTAACGGAACGGCTTGTAAGAGGAATACCTGTTTTCAGGTATCTTGCAACGAAGGCGACGCTTGCTACATTCATAACAACACAGCCCACATCTGAGGGAAGACCTCCCTCGGGGACCTTTCTGCCCGTTGCCGAGAGCACCATCATTTTTTCGGCACCCTGAGGATAACGGGATTTAAGAGTCATAAGACGGACTGCATTTCCGTGATCGATGTCGCTGTCTGCTATTTCCTTAAGAATCTTTATTGCCTCGGGCTTATTGTCCTCAACGGCAATAATTACCTTTTTGAAGCCGAGAAGCTCCTGAAGTGCAAAAACACCGCTCATTATATTCCAGGAATTTTCAATACATTCACGGTAGTCAACTGTGATATAGGGCTCGCATTCTGCCGCATTGACGATAAGAGTATCGATATCCTTATCCTCGGGTGTGTTGAGCTTTACATGGGAAGGGAAGCCTGCACCGCCGAGACCTACAAGACCTGAGGCGCGTATAGCCTTAACAAGCTCACCTTTATTTGTGACCTTGGGCGGCTCAATGCCTTCAAAAAGCTTTCTCTCGCCGTCGGATTCAATTGTAACGGCAGGAGCCATTTTTCCGTTTGCAAGCTTTACATCCTGAACGGCAATGACCTTGCCCGATACGGAAGCGTGTATCGGTGCGGACACATACTTGTCACTGTCTCCGACTACCTGACCTATTGCAACATAGTCGCCTTTTTTTACGGTAGGTGTGCAGGGAGCACCGATATGCTGAAGCATCGGCAGAGTCACGATCTCGGGATCGGGCATTCGTACCGTTTCTTTTTCAGCAGTAATTTTGTTGTGAGCGACGAGAATTCCGCCTTTGCCTTTTCTGACCGCCTTAAGGATGGCGTCGGGCTTGATCTTACCCATAGTTGTTTCCTCCGTTTTCTACTAAGGTTTTATATTATTTCTTGTGATCGAAAATATTAAGTTTCATTAAATAGGGCATCGTAATATTGAGTGTTATTCCCGTAACCGTTCCGAATACGGCACCCGTAAGCAGAAGCACGGGCATATATCCGAGAAACAGACTGCTTCCCGTAAGAAGCGATGCGGCAAGTGTCTGACCTAAGTTATGCATAACGGCACTTATTACCGATATCCCCGTATAAGATAATCTTTTTTTTGATATTTTAAGCATCAATGACATTGTAAGAACGCTTAAGACTCCGCCCGTAAGGGAAATTATGCCTGCGCTGACACCTGATAAAAGAGCGGCGAAGGCAGCCTTAATGACAGCAATTCCTATTGCAGGAAGAGGCCCTAATGCTGAACACACGAACATTACGATTATATTTGAAAATCCCGGCTTTATTCCCATAGGAAGAGGAAAAGCCGAAAGTATCAGCCTTTCAATAAAGGATAATGCAAGTGCCAGAGCACCGAATATTCCCGTAAGAGCAGGAAAATACGCTTTGCTTGTCCGTTTTTTCTTCATATCAATAGGTAATTGCATCCATGGGAGCTTTTTCAGCTCCCCTGAGCTTTATGACGGTAAAATTCGGCACGCAGACCGCCATATCTCCGGGAGAGGAGAGCTCTCCGCATTTTATGCAATCCTTTCCGTTACAGTCGGATGAGATAATTTTTATTTTTCCTTCGGATATCTCAACCGTTATTCCGTTATCAAGGGTGAGCGTGTAGTCTTCCTTTACACTGCTGAGATCTGCGGAATGCACCGTCTCGCCCTTTATTATTATATCCGCAATTGCGGGCTCATTGCTGTTTGTAATGATAAGCATTATCCCTGCAGTAATAAGCACTGCAATAAGGATCAGCAGGTCCGTCCTTGTTATAGTTTTTTTAAGCTTCATAATTCTCAATAAGAGTATATTCCGATGATAAGGGCTCAAAAGCTTCCTTTAAGCCGTCGGTAATATAATATGTTTTATCCTTCATTACAAAAACTGCTTCCGCATAAAAGGAGCTCAGCGTCTGAAGGGTATCCTCATTAAGACCGCCTATAAAGCAGAATGTGGAAAGTGCGTCTGCGATAAGTCCCGAATGCGCCACCACTGTAACGGAAATAAGCTCATTTTCTACGGGATAGCCTGTTTTCGGATCAAGAATATGATGGTAGGTCTTATCATTTTCCGTAAAGGTCTTTTCGTAGCTTCCCGAGGTCGATATGAAGGAGGCATTGAAGGGAGCCTTGCCGGATACCGTAATTTTCCCGAAGCAGGAATTCATATCCTTAAAGGGATCTCTGATGCCTACGGTCCACTTTCCGTCGGAGGGACCGTTTCCGCATACGAGGACCGTTCCGCCGAGGCTTACGGTCAGAGGTATATAATGAAGGTAAACCGCATCAAGCACTGCATCGCAGGCTGCTCCCTTGCCGAAAGCTCCGAGATCGATGCTGACATCATCCTCGAGAGTAACCTTGCTGTTGTCAGGGTCAATAAGTATCTTTTCGATATCAACTGCATTAAGCTCTTTTTTTATGTCTTCATCAGACGGAAGTGAGGGGGATTCTGTCGAAAAGCCCCAGAGCCTTGTCACATTGCCCATTGTGATATTGAGCTTTCTTTCGGTAACGTTGCAAAGAAGAATACTGTCCTTGAGGACCTCCTTCAGAAAATCGGAGGCATATATAATTCCGGTTTCGTTAAGCTCTGATATTTCCGATTCGGGATCTGTGGCGGAAAGAGAGCTGTCTGCCATATTGACAGCATCCGTAACAAGTGAGAGAAGCTCCTTTCCCTTGTCCTCATCGTCTGTATATATTTTTGCCGTCAGCACACTTCCCATTGCAAAGGATGTGCCCTCGGTATATTTTTCATTTTTACATCCGCTGAATGAAAGAAGTATTATCACCGCGACTAATAATAATGCGGTAAGCCTTGTTGAAAAACTGTGTTTTTTCATCGCAGTCATTTCCTTCCCGTGTTTCTTCAGTCTATTATTATAGCATCTTGATCGTAAATAGTAAAGTATTAATTTAATATTATTCTTTATATTAGATACTTGTATTATTTTTTTATTTGTGTTATGATATGATCGTACATCGATTTTTTTACGGTAGGTGATATAATGAATAATTCTGAAAAGGATATGACACAGAGCTCCTCAGAAGGCTACAGAGGTATATCTATGGCATCGGGTGAGCCTGTGGCATTGCCCGGAAAAGAAGTGTATCTTGACGGTCTTGAGAATACGGCAGACGATATAAAGGAAATGGAAGAGGTCAGAAAAAACACCATGACGGCCGGCGACAAAAGAATGATCACCGCATTATGGCTTCTCAATGCCGCGGTGTTTGCCTTTATCGGACTTTTTCTTGCCTTTACGGGTTCTGCAGACGAATATTCATCAATTAAGGAAGAGGCACGCTTTGAAACGGAGGATGGACCTGCAACCTATTATGATCCGTCTTCTGTGTTCTCTGAAGCTCTGGCTCCCAATTATCAGGTCTCGGAATATCCCGACGGCTTATTGCCCGGCTTTGAGGCTCTTTATTCTGAAAATTCAGATACTGCGGCGTGGATAAGAATTCCTGATACCACCGTGGATCATGTAGTGCTTCAGACGGATAATCATACGGATTATGACCGCACGACCTTTTACGGAGATTATTATGTGGGCGGAAGTCTGTTTATGGATTACCGTAACAAAATAGCAAGATCTCCGAAGTATTTATCAAAGAATACTATCATTTACGGACATTATCTTAAAAATCAGAGAGGTATGTTCTCCGATCTTGATAAATATATGGATGTTGAATATTACAAGGAGCATCCCGTTATTGAACTTAGCACGCTCTATAATAATTTCGAGTGGAAAATAATCGGTGCATTCGTAGCGGCAGTAGAGGAGCAGTATGATAATGCCCTGTTCTATTATTGGTACGATAATTTCTCTGACAGTAATACCTTAGGCTTTGCAAATGAGGTTGCCTTCAGAAGCTATTTCATAAATCCCTCTGTGGATGTTCAGCCGACTGATAAATTCCTTACGCTGTCTACCTGCAGCCATTCAATGGATATCGGCGGAATGGTAAATGCCCGTTTTGTTGTTGTTGCAAGGCTTGTCAGAGAGGGAGAAACAAGGGATGTCAATGTTTCGACTGCTTATAAAAATCCCGATCAGCGTATGCCTCAGCTCTGGTACGATCAGCAGGGACTTGTAAATCCTCATTCCCAGTATGCTATCTGGGACGCGTTTGCGTGATTTTCTTGAAAGGGGAATATAAAAATGGCAGATACAGATAAGAATAAGAATAATGATATAGGCACAGAAGAAAGCGTTGATGATATACTTGCAGGTATTCTCAATCCCGACGGTACCTTCAATGATGAATTCAACGGACTTTTCGCAAGATATGTGGGTGGGGGACAGCCTGCCGCCGTTGTACCCGATGCGGATCTTTCCGACAGAACCGATGAAGAACCCCCCAAGGAAAGGCTCGCTTATGATTCGGGTGAGCTTTCACGCAATGCTGAGAAAACCGCAGATGAGCGTATTGCGGGAAAAATGTCTCCCGAGGTCAGAGATATCTATGAGGAGGCATCCTCTGATGCTCAGCGTCCCGAATTTACCGCTTCAGGCGATGTAAGATATCCCACTATGGGTGTCGGCGAAGCAGAGCAGAGAGTTGTTTTTGATGCTGACTGGGAGGAAAGAGCAAAAAAAGAAGCCGCAAGAAGAGAGAGAGTCCGTCAGGACAGAATGCTCCGCGGTGACAGTACATATGCCCGCACCTTTGTGGCAGGCGGTATGTATATGCCTCAGAGAAATCCTTATGTGGATGCTCCCGGTGCAAATCCTCTTTATATAGATCCCCTTTCAGGTGATGAGGATTTTGAAACTGCCGATGAGACCTCAGCATATTATAACAGTCATAAAAAACCTTTTTTTCCGGAGGGTTTTTCCGCGGCCCCAAAAAGTAGTTCTGCTGCGGGCGGAAAAACCACAAATTCCGGCAGCGGCAGAGGATATTCAAGCCGTGACAAAGGCAGCAGAATGGCAGACGGAGCTTCCGCAGATTGGCTCAGAGTAGAGGATAAAGCCGATAAAAAGAAGAAAAAAAGAGGTCTGTCCAGAAGAAAAAAAGTAAAAGACATCTCAGACAATAAGTCTGATGACAGCGCTGCAGAGTTTACTCCTGATTCTGCTTCTCTTGTGCCCTCTGCAGGAGAGGTGCCTCAGCGTCCCCGCGTTTCACCTTTTGCGGGAGAGGATATCAACGATGTTGCTGACGAGACAAAGGGTCTTCGCTCTACCGTAGCTGAGATCGTTGATAAGTATAACAAGAGAAGTGAAGAGGAGGCCCGCAGACAGCAGGAGGAAAAGGAAAGGCTGGAGGAGCTTCGCAGAGAGCAGGAGCTTCGTGAACGCCGCAGACAGGAGGAGCTGCGTCTTCTTAAAAAGGAAATGAGTCCCGAGCTGTGCGAGGCTATAGACAGCGAAGAGGATTCACCTTCCTTTGACGAGTATGACGATTTTTCAACAGATCCCTCTGAGAATAATGACAAAAAGACAGAGAAAAAGCCGGAAAAGATATTCGGCGTAGTCTTTGATCCGGCGGCATTTGACAGTGAGTCTTATGTTGAAAGACTGGAGGACGGCGACGGCACGGATGAGGAAGAGGTCCGCGAAAATGCTGTCACCGTTAAAAATGATAAAAAGAAAAAAAGATCTAAAAAATAAGGGATCGGCTCCCTTACGAAAGGATATACAGTGAAACACTCAAAAAACAATTTTGATGAGCCTGCAAGGGTGATAAAAAGAGACAATGCACCGGCAGAGACCGTGTATGCTCTCACCTTTTCTGAGGCTGTATCGAATTATTTTAACAGCCGCTTCTCAAAGGAGAATTTCAGGCGTTTTATAAAGGACAGCTTTCCTCAGAAGGATGACAGTACAAGAGAGAAGGTAAGAAAGACCGTAATGGATGTCTCCTTTGTGCTTCTCGTTCTCGGACTTGCGTATATGGTCTTTTATTATTTCAGCTACCGTGAAAGAATAGCTGACCTTAAGAACTGGGAGATCTCTGTTGAAAGCTTTGACGAGGATGAGCTTTTTGACTTCGAGATCGAAAAGCTCTGGCAGGATATTAAGGAGCAATATCCCGATGTGGATTTCCCTGAGGGAATGAGCATTAAATTTGCAAGCCTTTATGCGGTAAATCAGGATGTCGTAGGTATTCTCAATATCCCCGGAAACGGTATATGGACACCGCTTCTTCTGAATAAGACTCATCCTATGTATTATCTCAGAAAGGACCTTTACGGCGAATATAACCGTTACGGCAATCCTTATGTTGATTATGAATGCAATATGGATAAGGGAAAGCTCAGCAAGAATACCATAATCTACGGTCATAATACTCACGATAAACTGGGCTTCAATAAGCTTACAAACTATATGAAGCTTGCAGGCTATAAGCAGGCTCCCGTGATCGAGCTTGAAACTCTTTACGAAAAGACACAGTGGAAGATATTCGGGGTAATGCTGACGAATTCCACATCTGCCGCAGACAGAGGACATCTTTTCAATTATCTTATTACGGATTTTTCATCAAACGATCAGTTTATGACGGTAATAAAGGGCATAGCCGAAAGATCTATGATAAAGACCGATGTGGATGTTAAGGCAAGCGATAAGATACTCACTCTTTATACCTGCTATCAGGATATTTTTGACGGCGGAAGACTTGTTGTTTTTGCAAGGCTTGTAAGAGAGGGTGAAAGTGCCGAGGTGGATGTATCAAAGGCAAAATTCAACCATAATGCCCGCTATCCTCAGGCTTATTACGATCAGCTTGGACTTAAAAATCCCTATGAGGCTCTGACACAGCCTATAATTTATGAAACAAACGAAAACGGTGAGATCATTGGTGAAATGACGGATTCTCCCTTTGCGGATGACGATCCCTCAGCTACTGTTGAAAACACGACCTTGCCCGTAAATCAGGAAACAACGCTTGCTCCCACGGTGACTGAGCCTGAAGGCACAACAGCGGTGTCTGCTGTGCCCGAAAATACAACAGCCGCACCTCCTGCAGCTGACACAACGGCAGGATCGCAGGTGCCCGAAACCACCGCACCTGCTCCCGTTTTACCTGAAAATACTACGGCGGCACCGCAGGTGAATACCACTGCTCCCGCCGCACCGCCTTCAACGGCACCTGCTTCACCGCCCCCGACGGCTCCTGCAGCACCTGCCGAAACTTCTCCCGCGGCTCCTGCCGCATAAACCTTCATACGGGTGTGAAAATTTAAGAAAAGGAAAGAATATGAAGATCAGATTTTTTTTGTTGGGAACAGATAAATATGCCTCATCCGAAAGGCTTGAGGGAGAACTGAAATATGTTTTCTCTGATTTTCTTACGGATGACGGAGATGTACAGGTCTTTTCCGATATCAAGGATGCCACCAATGATATTGCAAAAGCCGTATCGGATACCCATGCGTTGGTGTTTATTTCCGATTGCGAGGCCTTCGGCAATACAAAGCTGATGCTTTCAAAGGCATTCGGCTTTGAGCTCAGCTGTGATGCGGATATTCTCAGTAAGGCTTGTGAGACATACGGAAAGGATATCTCTGAGGAGGACTATGATTTCTCCGTCTGCCATGCCTTTGTGCCTCAGAATGCAAGAACCTTTGTGCTTGAGGACGGAAAATATGCAGGCTTTTCGGTGGCAAACGGTAATCAGACCATAATTCTGCTTCCGTTTGAAAAAGACCGCACCAATGCTCTTATAAGCTCCCTTGTTATTCCCTATCTCAATTCTGTTTATCATGTGAATATAGACAGCGGAAAATATAAGGAATACAATGCCTCCCGTCTCGGTGAGATCATTCTTGCCAAGGATCTCAGAATTGCCGTTGCAGGTACGAACACGGCAACATTTTTCAAGGAATATATTTCTTCTGCCGAGGGACTTTCTGACAGGATAACGGTATCTCCCATGACCGAAAAAAGAGGTGCTATGCAGCCCGTTGATTATGTGGTGAATCTTGCCATCACCGCATCGGAGCTTTTATCCTGCAGATACGGTGTTGCAATATCAAATGCGTTCTATACGGGAGACAGCCCCGAAAGTGAAAAGATAGTTTACCTTGCAGTGGCCAATGAAAGAGAGACTGCTGTCAGAGAGATACATTCCTTTAAGGGTGAGGAGATTCCGTCTTTTCTTGCAAGATGCAGTGCAGACCTGTGTCTTTTTATCTGTGATATCATTGCAGGGGATGAGGAGCATTCTGACGATATTTCAAAAAGAGAAAAAGCGGCGGCAGGAAGATATAAGACGGCAATTGCCGCGGTAGCTGCTGTAATTGTTGCTCTTGCAGTTTTCTCGGGCGTATATTTCCATACTCACGAATATACATTGAGCGAATGGGCAGATCATTTTATAGAATGGATATTCCCCGCAGGTAACCCCTTTGAGGGCATTTTCAGTGATAAGACGCCGGGAAGCGGCGAGGATACATCATCAGAAGAGCAGGCTGAAGCCTCCTCCAACGGGAATAGCGAAGCCATCTCAGAAGGCTTATTATCTGAGGAAGCTTCTTCGGAAGAGGTATTGACGGATGAAATCTTATCAGATGAAAATTCATCCTCTGAAAATACCTCATCGGATGAGACACAGTCTCTTTAATACCGATAACGTAAGAAAGGTATAACACTGTTTGTCTGTTGACGGTGATATGGTGTGAAGATGAAAAGGACTGTAAAAATATTGATATCCCTGATATTTATATTAAGCATGCTGATGCCTTTTTCCCTTTCAGCTTCGGCTGATGCGTTGGGAGAGGAGAAGCAGAGCTTTCTTTTCGGAGATGTTGACAGAGATAAAAATATTTCCTCTGCCGACGCAAGGCTTTCTTTGCGTTTTGCGGTCTCGTTGGACAGATATTCAAGGGGACATCTTCTTCTGGGGGATACCGATAATGACGGGGGCTTCTCCTCTTCGGATGCAAGAAGCATTCTGAGAGCAGCTGTAGGAATTGAGTCCTTAAGGACAAGTACCGTGGAAATTACACTTTCTGATTTTGATGTTTTCCCCGAGGAAAATGAGTCTGACTTTGAATGGGTGATTCCCGATGCTCCCGTTACGGAGGGGAAGGCCGATACATTTACATTTACGGTATACGGCTACGGACACGGAGTCGGTCTTTCGCAGTACGGAGCGCTGTCACTTGATGAGATGGGCTATACATATGACAGAATTCTCAACCATTATTATACGGGCGTGGAAATAAAGTATATTTCCGAATTTCCTGCCGTCACGCTTTATCCCGTAGGAAGATACACTGAGGAGTCTCCCGATGAGCTTGTTTATTCAAAGGAGGAGGTTCCCACCGCGGAGCTTCTTACAAGAATAGTCTATCAGGAGATATACGGCCTTACAAAAAAGGATATGCATTCCGAGGCGCTTAAGGCTCAGGCTGTTGCTGTATTTACCAATCTTGTTTATTACGGCTTTGATGTAAACAGCCGTTGGAGTGTGGGTATTGCAAGTCCGAAGACATACGAACAGATGCCCGATGAGCTTAAGACGGCAGTCAATGAGGTTCTGGGACTATATATAACAAAAATCGGTGAGGAAGAGCCGATACAGGCTGTCTACAGCTGTATGTGTGCGGGAATGAGTGCCGATGCCACGGATATATGGGGCGGAAAATACTCATATCTGAAGGCTGTGGAAAGTCCCTTTGATATGCAAAGAAAAGGCTTTATAACCACTGTTGAATTCACCTCTGAGGAGCTTCGTACACGAATAGAGAATTACGCAAAGAATAACGGTACGGAAATAACCTTGTCTGATGATCCGTCGCAATGGATAGAGATACTTGAACACAGCGGTTCAATAGACGCTGACAGAGGCTATGTAATAAAAATCAGAGTAGGCGACAGGGAGCTTACGGGATATAATCAGTTTCTTATGAAGCTTCTGGGAAATACTCTCAGATCTCCCTGTTTTACCGTTACATACACTCCGCCGACGGCAGAGTAACAAAAAAGGTGACACTTATGGATAGAGAAAGAATAAAAAATGCAGTAAGAGAGATACTTATTGCTATCGGTGAGGATCCTGACAGAGAGGGCCTTCTTGAAACTCCCGACAGAGTTGCAAGAATGTATGAGGAGGTCTTTCGCGGTCTTGAGGAGGATCCCGAGCAGCATCTTAAGATATTTACAGAGGAAAAGAACGAGGAAATGGTCGTTGTCCGTGATATTCCTCTTTACTCTATGTGCGAGCATCACATTCTGCCCTTTGTGGGAAAGGCTCATATAGCGTATATTCCCGGAAACGGAAAGGTGATAGGTCTTTCCAAGCTTGCAAGGATAGTCGATAATTTTGCAAGAAGACCTCAGATACAGGAAAAGCTTACCTCTCAGATAGCGGATTTCCTTATGGAAAAGCTTGAGCCTCAGGGGGTTGCAGTTGTTATTGAGGCTGAGCATCTTTGTATGACAATGAGAGGTGCAAGAGCCGCCGGCTCAAAGACGACCACATCTGCCTTAAGAGGCAGTATGCGTTCAGATGCAAGAACAAGAGCAGAAGCACTTTCTCTTATAACCTGATAAAGGTCTTATGGTATAAATTTTGCACTTTACAGCTCGGAGGTAAATATGTCAACACCGCTTGCAGACAGAATAAGACCGAAAAATCTGAATGAAATAGCAGGTCAGCGCCATTTGTTCTCAGAGGGCGCTGTTCTTCGTAATATAATCGAATCGGGAAATATCCCGAATCTTATTTTCTACGGTCCGTCGGGCACGGGAAAGACCACCGTTGCAAGAATAATTGCGGCATCCACAAATAAGAGACTTCATATTCTCAACGGAACGAGTGCATCACTTTCTGATGTAAAGGATGTCATTTCGGAGATCAATACCATAGCCGCACCTAACGGACTTCTTTTGTATCTTGATGAGATACAGTATTTCAATAAAAAACAGCAGCAATCTCTTCTGCAGTATATCGAAAACGGCGACATCACACTTATTGCATCAACGACCGAGAATCCCTATTTTTATATATATTCCGCAGTTCTCAGCCGTTCCACGGTCTTTGAATTCAAGAGCATTTCTCAGGAGGATGCCGTCCCCGGTATTGAAAGGGCATTTTCCATTATGAGCGAGGACAGCGGCGAGGAATACGATATAGAGGATGGCGTTATTGAATACATAGCCTCTTCCTGCGGCGGTGATATGAGAAAGGCTGCAAATATTGCGGAGCTCAGTGTTCTCGGCTCGGAGCGTGCAAAAGAAAATGAAAAAAGAGCCGTTACTCTTGATACCGTAAAGCAGGTATGCACAAGAACGGCTATGCATTATGACAGGCAGGGTGACGAGTATTACGATATGCTCTCGGCTTATCAGAAATCTATGCGCGGCTCTGATGCTGATGCCGCACTTCACTATCTTGCGAGAATTCTCGAGGCAGGAGATCTGATATCGGCAACGAGAAGACTTATGGTATGTGCCTGCGAGGATGTGGGACTTGCGTATCCTATGATAATTCCCATAGTAAAATCAGCTTGCGATATTGCAATGCAGGTAGGACTTCCCGAGGCTCGCATTCCTCTTGCGGATGCTGTTATTCTTGTCTGCAATTCGCCGAAATCAAATTCAGGCGAGGCGGCTATAGATGCGGCACTTTCCGATGTAAGAGCAGGTCTTGCAGGACCTGTGCCGAGACATCTTCAGAATAAGCATTTTGACGGAGAGGATGCCGCCGTCAAGGGACAGCATTATAAATATCCTCATGATGCTCCCAATCATTGGCTGAAGCAGCAGTATCTTCCCGACAGCGTAAAGGATAGACAGTATTATTTCTACGGAGACAACAAGACCGAGCAGGCTGCAAAGGAATACTGGGCAAAAATAAAAAAATAGTCGTTATTGTATTAAAGCAGAGCCTTTGCATATGAATTGCGGTTATAATGCGTCTTTCAATATATACAGAGCTTTGTTATTGCTCTGTTCAGCAGTAATTCCCATAAATAAGAAAAAAAATCTTACGATTTGTCAACCCCCTACCCCCAATCTTGGGGACTGTAGGTGTTTCTTGTTATAAGCAAAATTGCTCACATTGCGAGCAATTTCCTATATAATAAAAAAAGCTTCCGTTGCCGTGACGGAAGCTTTTTTGTGCGTTTTCTTGCGGGTAAGCTTTTTTATCCTGCTTCTGTTATTTCGGATGTGTTTTCCGTGACGCTTTCATTAAGCCCATTTGCTTCACGGTCACCGAAAGCAATACTGAGTCCCGATCTGATTTTTTTTACGGTATCGCGAAAGGGTACGGTGTCGGAAAACCAGAGTGAGATATCAGAAAACCAGTCGCCGCTTGTAAGGGCGGATACGGTAAATTCGGGGAATTCGGTCAGTTTGTTATCCTTTATCTCAGCTGCTGTCGGTCTCAGCGGGAATATAAAGCATATTGCAGATAAAATAAGAATTATAGCTGCCGAGACAGTAAGCTTTATCACTCTGTGAGAAGCGGCAGAGGGTAATTTTTTCATTTTGATTCCTCCTTATCAGAAGCCGAAATATCCGAAGGCTTTTTCGGGCGATGCCGCCATATAAAGCACGGACAGAATAATGAGAACAGCGGGGGATGCGATATCGCAGACTCTGTATATGACATTTGCAAAAAGATTATTTTCTCCCGCCTTGATAAGATTCTTTTTGATGATCTTTATAAGAGGAGTGCAGGCAATGATGCTTAATATGAATAATACCGCATAGCCTGCAATAAAGTTCAGAGCTACTTTTGTATATAAGGGATTATTGTTAAGACAGAGCATTCCCTTTACGGTGTTGATGAAAACAGCGATGCTGTCTGCTCTGAAGAGAATAAAGCCGAAAAATACCGTAATGAGAAGATATATTCTTCCTATGGGCTTGCATTTGTCCTTGATTTTTGCGAATATGAAATTCTCGGCGGCAAGAAGAATAAATGCACCGATGCCGAGTAACAGAAAAGAAGAGGAAAGACCGTGCCAGAGGCTTACAAGGATGCAGGTAATAAAAAGTGCAGATATCTGACGGAGCTTTCCGCTTTTTGCTTCGCATAAGGGCGAATATATGTAATCTCTGAAGAAGGAGATAAGGGAAATGTGCCATTTTTCGCAAAAATCGGAAAAGCTTGATGCGGTAAAGGGATAATTGAAGTTTTCCTTGAAATGAAAGCCTGATGCAAGTCCGAGACCTGTTGCGATGTCGGAATATGATGAAAGCTCAAGATATATCTGAAGCATAAAGAAGACAGCGCCTGCCCAGAGGGAAAGAGCGCTTTTTCCGGATAATGCGGCAACATTTTCGCTGAGAAGTGCCGTATCCGAAAGAGAAGCTCCGGGAAAAAGAAGGCTGTTTGCCGCAACTGCACAGCCGTCGGCAAGTATCACCTTTTTTGCAAGTCCCGTTGCAAACCTTGTAAGTCCGTTTGATACATCCTTAAGGCTGATGCTTCTTTCTGTCAGCTCATTTTCTGTTTCATGGAATAATACGACAGGTCCGGATACTGCAAGAGGAAAAAGAGAAGCATATAAAAGCACCTTATAAAACCTTTTCTGTGCCGATGCCTTTCCTTTATAAACATCAACCGAATAGGATATCAGCCTCAAAATATAAAATGACATTCCCAGCGGAAGAGCCGTCACGGTGGCTGAGAAAAGCTCTGCTCCGGCAAGGGAATTGATGATCTTTATTAAGAAATCACTGCCGCCGAAATACATTAAAGATAAAATACAGACGGCAACGGAGGCGGTAAGCCAGAGTTTCTTTTCTTTTTTACTCCCCGCAAGCTCCGTAAGTCTTGCAAATATCCAGCAGCACAAAGATAAAAATACAAGAACTGCAATGTAAACAGGCTCTCCGAATGCATAGAAGATAAGAGAAAATACGAGAAGCACAATGTTTCTTGCCGCGGTTGTTTTACAGAAAAAACAGCATATAAAAACTGCGGGGATGAATGCAAGTAAAAAGGTGAGACTTGAAAAAACCATATACGGAAATATCCTTTGCTTTATATTTTTTCCTTGCTCGGTCTGAACAAAACTAAATTATATTATCGTATATTTTAAGTCAAATTACAAGAAAAAACGGTAAAAATAATCTAATTCCCGAAAAAATTGTAGAAATATCCAAAACAACAGGGAACTTTCGTTGAACTTTTCCTGCAGTGAATTTTTTTTGGACAAAAGTTCGGTACTTGATATTGTATTTCCTGATAAAATATGATATTATTTCTTAAATATGTACATTTGGGGCGGAGGCTTAAAATGAAAAAAGTATTATCTATGTTGAAGCCGCATAAATGGACACTTTTGCTGTCCGTTATCTTCGCGACGGTGAATACCGTTATGCAGCTTCTTTTGCCCATTTATACTAAGGATATTCTTGCTCAGGGTATTCTTATGTATGATATGAAAAGGCTTATCGAGCTGTGCCTTATAATGCTTGGCTTTACACTCATCGGCATAGTTACTTCAATTGCAAATACATATTTTTCAACAAAGACCTCTGTGGGCTATTCCATAACCCTCAGAAATTATATCTTTGATAAGGTATCAAGACTCTCTCAGAGCGATATCGATAAAATAGGCGTAGCATCCCTTGTAACGAGAACCACCAATGATGTGAGAAAGGTGCATGATATGGTGCTTTCCACTCTTAAATCGCTTGTGCCTATCCCCATAATGCTTGTGGGCGGTCTCGTTATGGCGTTCAGCCTTAATGCAGAGCTTGCAAAGCTGTCCTTATGGTCTGTGCCCGTATTGGGCGCACTTGCTATTGTGCTTATTGCTATAGTTATTCCCATTTATTCAAAAATACAGAAGCTGGTCGATAAGCTCAATCAGATAATGCGAGAGAAAATAAGCGGAATAAGAGTTATAAGAGCCTTCAATAAAACAGAATACGAGGACGAGAGATTCAACAGCACCAATCTTAAGCTTACGGGCATTTCTCTTACCGCAAGCCGCATCATGGCAGGCTTTATGCCCATAATTACCATCCTTATGTACGCACTTGTCTGTTATCTTATTTATCACTGTATCATGGCATCCAATGATCTTGATATCATAGCTCACCGTGAGGAAATAAGAGCTACTATCCCCAATATGTATGCATTCATAACATATTTTACTCTGATAATAGGTGCCGTCACATCTGTCGTTTCCATTATTGTATCTATTCCGAGTGCTTCGATATCGGGTAAGAGGATCAAGGTTATAATGGATGCGGTGTCCGATGTTGTTCCTCCCGAAGAGCCCGTAACTCCGAAAAAAGAGGATGCGGGTAAGCTTGAATTCAGAAATGTTACCTTCAAATATAAGCCCGTACCTCAGGAAAAGAAGAAAAAAGGCTTATCGCTTAAAAAGAAGGAGAAGAAGGAACAGCCTGAATCTCTTTTCGAGCTTCGCAATGTAAGCTTTACCTCAAATCCCGGTGAGACCACCGCAATAATCGGTGTTACGGGAAGCGGAAAAACAACACTTTGTAACCTCATTCCCCGTCTTTATGATGTAACTGAGGGCGAGGTTCTTGTTGCAGGTGTCAATGTCAGGGAGCTTGCTCCTTCGGAAATAGGCGACAGAGTAGCCTTTATTCCTCAGCAGGCCTTCCTTTTCAGCGGAACTATAGCTGATAATATCCGATTCGGAAAAAGAGATGCCACTGATGCCGAGATATGGCGTGCTCTTGAAATAGCTCAGGCAAAGTCCTTTGTTGCGGCAATGCCCGACGGTATTGATTCCTTCGTCTCCCAGGCAGGTAAAAACTATTCGGGCGGTCAGAAGCAGCGTCTTGCCATAGCAAGAGCAATAGTAAAGGGAGCGGAGATAATCGTTTTTGACGATTCCTTCTCGGCGCTTGACCTTGCCACCGATGCCCGTCTTCGTGCATCCTTAAGAGAAAATCTCAGTGAAGCAAATATAGTAATTGTTGCTCAGCGTGTCGGCACCGTGCTTAATGCTGACAGAATAATAGTGCTTGATAACGGAAATGTTGTGGGAATAGGTACACATAAGGAGCTTCTTTCCTCCTGTGAGACCTACCGTGATATAGTTGTTACTCAGCTTTCCGAGGAAGCGCTGAAGGAGGCTGAAAATGATGAGTAAGAAGAATACCTCCGTGCCCGAGACCGAATATAAGAGCAGATATTCGGATTACAGAAATTCACCGAAGTCAGAGCAGCGTCCCGATGATGCAAAAGGTACATTCCTTCGTTTTCTTGCTCTTATAAAGCCTCATATGCTTCCTATGATCTTTATTGTGGTATGTGCTATGATGAGCACCGTCTGCAATGTTATTGCTCCCGAATATATGGGTAATATAATCACAATTCTTCAAGAACAGATCGACATAAGGCTCAGCGGCGGTATGATCGATTTCAGTGCGACCTACGATCAGCTCTGGCGCCTTGCGGCGCTTTACGGAGCGGCAAGCCTGTTTTCCTTCTTTCAGGAATTCGTTTCAGCAGGTGTTTCCCAGAAGCTTGTCTGCGGTCTGAGAAAGGATCTTAACGGTAAGCTTTCAAAGCTTCCGCTCAGCTACTTTGACAAGCAGACCAAGGGACAGGTCATTTCTAAAATTATAAATGATATCGAAAATGTAAGCGGAAGCCTTAAGAGCAGTATTCTTACGGTTATGACAAGCATAATTCAGGTCGTAGGCTCATTTATAATGATGGTAAAAACGGGTAATGCTCTTATGACTCTGGCTTCAGTCTGTCTTGTTCCCGTTTCCGCATATGTCTCATATAAGGTATCAAAGGTATCAAAGGTATGGTTCAAAAGATACTGGGATACCATGGGTGACCTTAACGGACATATTGAAGAGATGTATGCAGGTCATACTATAGTCCGTATGTTCGGACACGAGGACGAATCCGTAAAGGAATTCAAAGAAATTACGGAAAGACTCGGAAAAAACTCCTTTATGGCAAATATGATATCGGGTATCTTAAGTCCCGTGCTTACACTTATCAAGAATATAAATTATGTATCCCTCTGTCTTTTAGGCGGCTTCTTCTATATAGGTATACATAACGGAACGATTCCTGCCAATGCCTTCGGCGGAATAGGTG
The DNA here is from genome assembly GCA_017440965.1 of Clostridia bacterium. Classification (GTDB taxonomy): domain Bacteria; phylum Bacillota; class Clostridia; order Oscillospirales; family Acutalibacteraceae; genus RUG806. The sequence continues at coordinate 55,514 of JAFSGH010000004.1, forward strand.
ATATCTCAAAGTTCCTCTCCTATTCCTCCTCATTCTCAAATCCCATAATCAATGTTTCAAAAATAATAAACAGTATACAGTCGTCTCTTGCCTCGGCGGAAAGAGTGTTTGCCGTGCTTGATGAGACGGATGAAGCGGCAGATATAACGGATAACGATGCTGCCGCCGTAAATGAAGGCTGTGTGGAATTTCACGATGTTTCCTTCAGGTATGTTGAGGACCGTCCTCTTATTGACGGACTTTCCTTTGTTGCAAAGCCCGGAAGCACTACCGCGATAGTAGGTCCCACGGGTGCGGGAAAGACAACCATAGTAAATCTTCTGATGCGCTTTTATGATGTAAACAGCGGAAAGATCACTATTGACGGAACTGATATATATTCAATGTCAAGAAATGCTCTTCGTAAAAACTTCGGTATGGTGCTTCAGGATACCTGGCTTTTCAAGGGCACCGTAAAGGAGAATATCAGCTACGGAAAGCCCGATGCCACGGATGAGGAGATATTTGAAGCAGCAAGGCTTGCTCAGATATATGATTATATAATGACTCTTTCAGACGGTTTCGATACGCTTCTTACGGAGGACGGCTCGAATATATCTCAGGGTCAGCGGCAGCTTCTTACCATTGCAAGAGCTATCCTTGTGGACCCCAAGGTGCTTATTCTCGATGAAGCCACTTCTTCTGTTGATACAAAGACAGAGCAGAAGATACAGACGGCAATGGACTCTCTTATGGAGGGACGCACAAGCTTTGTTATCGCACACAGGCTTTCTACCATCAAGAATGCGGATAACATCCTTGTTATGAAAAAAGGTGCAATAGTTGAACAGGGAACTCATAAGGAACTTCTCGATAAAAACGGCTTCTATGCACTTTTATATAATTCACAGTATACCGACGGAATACCGCCGGAAGATTAATTAAACGGAGGAAATTATTATGCTTAAAGGAATTCCTGCTCTCGTATCACCTGAGCTTCTCAAAATTTTATGTGAAATGGGTCACGGCGATGAGATCGTCATCGGTGACGGAAATTTCCCTGCTGCATCCTGTGCACAGAGACTTATCCGCTGCGACGGTCTTGGTGTTCCCGAAATTCTTGATGCTGTTTTACAGCTTTTCCCTCTTGATACCTATGTTGATTCTCCCGTAGCTCTTATGGCTACAACAAAAAATGATCCCACTCCCGAAATATGGGCAACCTATCAGGATATCGTCAACAAGCATAACGGCGAAACCGCTATGTCTCAGGTTGAAAGATTTGAATTCTATGAGAGAACAAAGAAGGCATATGCAGTTATCGCAACAAGCGAAAAGGCATTATATGCAAACATCATTCTTAAAAAGGGTGTAATCTGATGGAATATCTGTTTCTTCTCTTTCTTTTTGTTGATGCCGTGATGGCATACCGATTTATGTATAAGGACGGCTCTATGAAGCAGAAGCTTCTGACCTCCGCTCCCTTTGTTATTGCAGGTATATATCTCAGTATCTTCGGCTCTCCCTTGCATAAGACCTATGCTTGGCTTATTGTCGCAGGTCTCGTGCTGTCCTTTATAGGTGACTGGGTATTGAGGTTTGATCTGTTCGGAATGAAGGGGCTTCCCGGTATTGTCGCCTTTGCGGCAGCGCATATCCTTTATATAAGTGCATTTGCGGTTAGAATGCCTCTTACGGTAAAGGAGCTGCCTCTTCTTTTCCCCTGGGGTATAATGCTTATAATGGAGATAATTGCAAAAAAGAAGATGAAGATTGACCTCGGTGCAACCGCCCCCGCAGTGCTCGTATATGCAATGATAATCGATGCTATGGTCGTGCTGGGAATAAGAGCGGCAATTCTTACGATGAACGGCGGAATGTCCGTGCTTCGTTCTCTTGTGCTCATTGCAGGTGTTATTATGTTTATAATTTCCGATGCAGGCGTCTGCCTTATGATGTTTGACGGCAGAGAGGAGATAAAAACAAGGAAAAAGACGTACCGTCTGAATTCCTTTAATGTAGTTACCTATTACGGCGGTCAGATGCTTATTGCCGCCTCTGTATTGGTTTAAGGAGAAATTTTTATGAAAAAGGTTCTTGCATTTGACTTCGGTGCATCCTCAGGCAGAGCGATCCTCGGCACCTTTGACGGTGAAAAGATCACGCTCAGCGAGATACACCGCTTTTCCAATGATCCCGTAAAGGTCGGCGGTACATTTTACTGGGATGTTCTCAGACTTTTCCACGAAATAAAGCAGGGTATACTCAAGGCAAAGGCTCTCGGCGGCTTTGATTCTATCGGCATTGACACCTGGGGTGTTGACTTCGGTCTTATCGATAAAGACGGAAAGCTTCTTGAAAATCCCGTTCATTACCGTGATGAAAGAAATACGGGAATGATAGAGAGATCCGCTGAATTCATTGAAAAGAAGCGTCTTTATGAGCTTACGGGAATTCAGTTTATGGATTTTAATACCTGCTTTCAGCTTTTAAGCCTTAAGCTTAACCGTCCCGAGCTTCTTGAAAGAGCGCATAAGCTTCTTTTTATGCCCGATCTTCTGTCATATTTTCTTACCGGAAAAATGTGTGCAGAATATTCCATTGCGACCACCTCACAGATAGTTGATATCAATAAAAGACAGTGGAGCGAGGAGATATGTAAGGCATTCGGTATCCCTATGGATATTCTTCCCGAGATCGTAAAAACAGGTAAGGTGCTCGGCAATTTAAGTGATGAGATCTGCGAGGAATTAGGTGTTCCCGCCGTTCCCGTTATTTCAGTAGCAGGGCACGACACTCAGTCTGCTGTTACCGCAGTTCCCAGCCACGAGAAGGATTTTGCCTTTATCAGCTGCGGCACCTGGTCTCTTTTCGGAACGGAAACAGATACTCCTATAGTAAATGAGCAGTCGCTTGCCTTTAATATCACAAATGAAGGCGGCTACGATTATACAACGGCATTTCTCAAGAATATCTGCGGACTCTGGCTCATTCAGGAGAGCCGCCGTCAGTGGATAAGAGAGGGTAAGGAGTATTCCTATGCGGAGCTTGAAAAAATGGCTCTTGCAAGCGAGCCCTTTAAATGCTTTATCGATCCTGATGCTCCCGATTTTGTTGCAATGGGTGATCTTCCCTCAAGAATAAAGGATTTCTGCAGAAGAACGGGACAGTATGTGCCGGAAACTGTAGGCGAGATAGTAAGATGCATATATGAAAGCCTTGCTCTTAAGTACCGTTATGTTTTAGGCGGTATTGAAAAGTGTACGGGTAAAAAATATCCTCATATAAATGTTGTCGGCGGCGGAACGAAGGACGGACTTCTGCTTCAGATGACAGCCTCCTCCTGCGGTATTCCCGTATACGGCGGTCCTATTGAAGCCACCGTTTTCGGAAATATTGCAATTCAGCTTATGTCTATGGGTGAGATATCCGATATCAGCGAGGCAAGAAGAATAATCGCTCAGGGCGAGGAGCTGAAAAGATATGAGCCCGAAAATACCGATGCCTGGGCAGCGGTCTCTTCGGAATATGAAAAATATATAGTTGGTTAATATGGTACTTACAGATATTAATGTAATAAAAAGAATACTCGGAAAGCACGGCTTTTCCTTTTCAAAGGCATTGGGACAGAACTTTCTCATCGATCCCTCCGTCTGCCCGAGAATGGCAGATATGGGCGGTGTCAGAGAGGGGACTGCGGCAATTGAGATCGGTCCGGGACTCGGCGTTCTGACAGTAGAGCTTTCAAAAAGAGCGGACAAGGTCGTAACCATAGAGCTTGATACCCGTCTTATTCCCGTGCTTGCCGAGACGCTTTATGACTGCAGAAATGTTGAGGTCATAAATGCCGATGTGTTAAAGACCGATCTTCACGCGCTTATAGAAGAGAAATTTTCAGGAAAGAGCGTGAATGTCTGTGCAAATCTTCCTTATTATATAACATCCCCCATTCTTATGTATCTGCTCGAAAGCAGGCTTCCCGTTGAAAGCATCACGGTAATGGTGCAGAAGGAGGCGGCAGACAGGCTTTGTGCAAGGGTAGGCTCCCGTGATTCGGGTGCAATAACCGTTGCGGTAAATTATTATGCGGATGCAAAGGTGCTTTTCGATGTGGGAAGAGAATGCTTTACGCCTTCTCCCAATGTTGACAGCTGTGTTATAAAGCTTACAGTCAGAAAGGAGCCGCCCGTAAAGGTCAGTGACGAGGAGTTTTTCTTCAAAATGGTAAAGGCTGCCTTTTCACAGCGAAGAAAGACCGCATCAAACGGTATTTCCTCGGGACTCGGTATGTCAAAGGACAAGGTGAACGAGGCTCTGGAGCTGTCGGGACTTGCTCTGAATGTCAGAGCTGAGGCTCTTACAATGGAGGAACTGGCACTTTTATCCGATAATTTGTTGAAGGTAAGGAATAATAATGAGTAAATTTATTGTAGTTGAAGGTCTTGACGGAACGGGAAAGACTACACAGATAAGAATACTTGCTGATCATATCAGATCTAAGGGAATGCAGGCTGAGATAACTGCCGAGCCTACCTCTTACCCCACGGGAAAGCTTATCAGAAGGATACTTTCAGGTGAGGTCAGCTCAGATCCCTGGTCTCTTGCGGCACTTTTCCTTTCTGACAGAATAATGCATAATGTTGCCCCTGAGGACGGAATAGAAAAAATGCTGTCCGACGGAAAAACGGTTATCTCCGACAGATATTATTATTCCACCTTTGCTTATCAGGGACACGAGACGGATCTCGACTGGACTGTGAATATGCATTTCGGCTGTCCTGCCGTACGCCGTCCCGATCTTGTGCTGTTTCTTACTATGTCACCCGAAAAATGCATTGAAAGAATAAGAGCCAACCGCCCGGATGAAGCGATAGAAATATACGAAAATACCGAAAGCCTTACAAGGATCAGCAGACAGTTTGATGCTGTTTTTGAAATGCTGACGGACAGGGAAAATGTTGTATATATAGATGCTGACGGAACCGTTGAGGAGGTTTCCGAAAGGCTTATTGCGGCTTATGAAAGCTGTTGCGGAGAATGATATGAAAAAGCTGATACTTTTTGATTTTGACGGCACTGTGGTTGATAACAGTGAGGGAATTTATAATTGTATAAAATATGCCCTGCAAAAGGCGGATATGCCTATGCTCAGTGAGGATATCCTCAGAAAATTCATAGGTCCCTCTCTTTTTGACAGCTTTATGTGGCATTGCACGGATGACGAGGATAAGGCAAACGAGCTTGTATCATATTACCGTGAAAGATACCGTCCCGTCGGTACCACCGAGCTTATCGTTTTCGACGGTATGAGGGAGCTTCTTGCAAAGCTTCGTCAGGAAGGCTGTTTTACTGCCGTATGCTCCAGCAAGCCCTTGGATTTTGTTGAAAAAATTACAAAGGAGCAGGGGCTCAGAGAGCTTTTTGATGAGCTGTTCTGCCCGAGCCTTGCTTCTCATATTTCAGATAAGGCGGGACTTGCGAGGGCTGCAATAGAGCATTTCGGTGTAACTGAAGAGGAGACTGTGATTATCGGTGATACCAAGTTTGATATTGCCGCCGCAAAAGATGCGGGAATCGAATGTATAGGCGTTCTCTACGGCTTCAGCGAAGAGGGCGAAATGGATTCTGCCGACTATGTTGCCGGGACCGTATATGATATATATCCTTTTATAAAGGGTGAAAACTGATGAAACGGGCATATATATTTGCAGGGGGCGTCTACGGTGATGAATTCCCCGTTATAAATAAAAATGATATTATAATTGCCGCAGATGCAGGTTGTGACAAGCTGAGAGAGTACGGTATCACGCCCGATATCTCTGTGGGAGATTTCGATTCCTCGTCTTTTATCCCCGAGGATAATGTGATAGTGCTTCCCGTTGAAAAGGATATGACCGATTCAAGTGCCGCGGCGGATATTGCCGTTAATAAGGGCTGCGATGAGATATATTTTTTCGGCGGTATGGGCGGAAGGCCCGACCACGCCTTTGCAAATTATTCGCTGATAGCCTCACTTACCGAAAAAGGTATATCTGCCTTCCTTGTGGGAGAGGGATATACGGTTACGGCTGTCAGAAACGGAAAAATCACAGTAAACGGTGATATAGGAAAAACACTTTCTGTTTTTTCATGGACGGACCGTTCTGAGGGTGTAACTCTGAACGGGCTTAAGTATGCTCTTGAGAATGCTTCTCTTTCATCTCTTACGGCTCTCGGAGTCAGTAATTCTTTTAAGGATAATACTGCCGAGATCAGCGTAAAAAACGGACTGCTCCTGATAATGTATGAAAACTGAACAGCCGATACATATAAGATATTTGCTTTTCTCCGGATCTTTCCGGAGATTTTTTTCCTCTTCACGGAAAGTTGGGGAATCATATTACTCACTTTAATCATTTTGTGCTTCGCACTTGGGAACCCCCGGCGAGGGTTCCCAACGAAAAACAGTCCACCGGACTGTTTTTCTCCCCTCCTGCGCTATTGGAAGCATAAG
>JAFSGH010000061.1 GCA_017440965.1 Clostridia bacterium
CCCTCTTAAAGTCAGTTACAAGGGTAAAGTAACTAAACCAAGTCTGCAGTAACCAAGTGGCTGCACGGGAAATGGGACAGAAATTGCCGTAGTTGTGTTTTGCGGCTCTGGCAAGCCGTACATTGGTACTGCGAAGAGCCGCAAAACAAGCACAGAAAACTCTGCTAAAGGCACATAAACCGATTCGGGCAGAATTTCCGCTAAAGGCAACAAACTGTCAAATATATTTTGTGCGCCAAATACGGTGATTTGTGCGCCCATTTCCCCTATCGGTCTTCGGCTTCGCTTAGGATTATGTAGGCGCAGGTGGCAAGGGAAAGAGCTTCAAGATATTTTGTAGTCTGTGCGTATTTTGCGCCCTTAAGACGCTTTAATATATTGTCTATCTGCTTAAGACCGAATCTTATTGCACCCGCATCCGGGAGAACGAAATATGCTCTTTGCATAATATTTCTGATTTCCGTTATTATGCCGTCGGGAAGGGGAGCGCCCGAAAAATCGGAATTCACGGGTAATTCGCTGACAGAGGCAAAGCCGTTGAGCATACATCTTTTAATATCCTCTGCGGCTCTTCTTGAGAAGACAAGTGCCTCAAGAAGGGAATTACTTGCAAGTCTGTTTTTGCCGTGAACACCCGTGTTTGCACATTCACCGCAGGCATAAAGGCGGGGAACTGTGGTCTTTGAATCTATATCGACCTCGATTCCGCCCATAAGATAATGCTGGCAGGGGAATACGGGGATGAGATCCTTTGTGATATCCACTCCGTACTGAGCACAGCCCTCGGAGATGGCGGGGAAGCGTTCTCTGAGAAAATCTGCGTCCTCGTGGGTTATATCAAGATAGAAATTATTGCTTCCCGTTCTTCTGCTCTCAAGGATTATGGATTTTGAGACAACATCTCTCGGAGCAAGCTCCAGTCTGTCATCGTAACGGTCCATAAATCTTTCCTTGTTGCAGTTGAGAAGATAAGCACCCTCTCCTCTTACGGATTCGCTTATAAGAAACTGCTCGCCGTTTTCCGAATTAAAGGCAGTGGGATGAAACTGTATGTAGCTGAGATCCTTTATCTTTGCTCCCAGCTCATATGCAATTCTTATGCCGTCGCCGGTGGCGGATTTAGGATTGGTGGTGTATTTATATACTCTTCCCACACCGCCCGTGCAGAGCATACAGTAGCTGCAAAATACGCTGTAGTATTCTCCGTCCTGAAGAAGATCTGCTCTGAAGCCGCTTCTTACTCTTACAAGCTTTACAAGAACGGTATTTTCTTTGTAAATAATATTTTCTCTCTTTTCAACCTGACAAAGAAGACCTCTTACCAATTCTGCACCCGTGCAGTCCTTGTAATGGACAATTCTTCTCTTACAGTGACCGCCTTCAAGAGTCATATCCAGCTCACCGTTTTTGTCTCTGTCAAATCTGACGCCCATCTCCATTACTTTTCTGACATCGTCGGGGCCCTCGTGAACGAGGACATCAACGCTCTCGGGATTATTTTCGTGTCTTCCCGCGATAAAGGTATCCTTTATATGAAGATCGTAGCTGTCGTCCTCAAGATTGAGCACGGCGGCAACACCGCCCTGAGCAAGATTTGAATTCGAGGTGGTACGGGAATATTTTGAAAGTATCATAACACTTGTGTCACTGTCAAACTGCAGTGCACCGTACATACCTGCGACACCTGAGCCGACAACAAGTACATCAACAACGCTGTTGCTGTTTTTCATTAAAATCACCTCTTAACCGAGTCTGAGCATTTCATCAATGCTGTGCTTTGCTTTTATTATAAGTTCATCTGAAAGCTCAATTTTTTCTCCTGCTTCACCCTTAAGAGCCGCCAGCACCTTTTCGGGTGAGGTATATTTCATATCCTTGCAGGTGAGCTTTTCGGGACAAAGGCTGTAGAGCTTTTTATCGGGATATTTAGGAATGAGAAAATCCGCAACTCCTCTTTCAGTGCCGATAATTACGGGCTTATCGGATGAAAGTGCAAAATCTATAATTTCTGCCGTTGAGCCTGCCATATCCGCGTGCTTTACAACATACTTTTCACATTCGGGATGTACGGCTAAAAGTGCATCCGGATGAAGAGCCTTTGCTTTTAATATGTCATCCTCGGTTATTCTTGCGTGAACGGGGCAGTAGCCGTCCCAGAGCACTATATTCTTTTCGGGAAATGCCGCTTTTACGAAGGAACCGAGGTTTTTGTCGGGGATAAAGAGAATTTCGGGTGCATCAAGCTTTGATACTATTTTCAGTGCACTTGAGGATGTGACACAGACATCGCATTCCGCCTTGAGTGCGGCAGTCGTATTTATATAAGCTACAACTACCGCATCGGGATTATTTTTCTTGTATTCCCGTACTCTTTCGGGGCTTATCATTTCTGCCATAGGGCAGGTTGCCTCAGGCACGGGAAGAATGACCTCTGTCTCAGGGGAGAGTATCTTCACGCTTTCAGCCATAAAGCGTACACCGCACATCATAACCTTTTTTGCTCCGAGAGCCTTGCTTTTTTTTGCAAGAGCAAAGCTGTCTCCCGTGATATCTGCAATTTCTATTATGGCGGGCTCCTGATAGGTATGTGCAAGTATTACTGTGCCCGTTTCTTCCTTAAGTCTTCTGATCTCATTGATGATGTCCATAGTGTTTCCCCCTTAGTCGGTCGTTACGTTGAGTCTTATTACAAGTGTGAAAACTCCGTCCTCGCATTTTGTCAGCATCTCACCGTCGTATTTTGCGGCGGTGCTTTCTATGCTTCTGAGTCCGAAGCCGTGGTTTTCTGCATCCTTTTTTGATGTTCTGTAGCCGGAAGCGGAATTTCTTACCGGTACATTTACGGTGGGATTTATAACGGATATTACCGTAAAGCTTTCGTCACCGTGAATTTTCAGCTTTATATATCTTTTTTCGGGATCCTCAATTGCCGTATTGGCCTCTATTGCATTATCGAGGGCATTGCTGAGGATTATGCACATATCCACGGGCTTTATGCTGTTATGTGCAAGCCTTGTGACATCATAATTTGTAGTTATGCTGTTGCCCTGTGCCTCATACAGCTTTTCGTTGAGAATGGCATCCACTGCCGATATGCCCGTTATTCTTACATATGAGGATTCGTCTAATATGTCGCTCATTTCCTTGAGATATTTTTTTATTTCTCCGATATCGCCGTTTTCTGCAAGAATATTCATTGTGAGAATATGATTTTTGATATCGTGACGGAAGTTACGGGTGCGGTTATAAGCATTTTCAAGATTTTTTATAGAGGTCTCCTGAAGAGCAAGCTGTGAATTCAGAAGATCGTTTTCTCTTTTTATTTCCGATTGTCGCTGATTGAACCAGAAAAGGATAAATACCACTGCGTTGATGATTATTATTCCCACGCAGGATAAATAAATATATGCCTTTATCTGCTGATTAAGATCGTATGTTTCTATAATATACTGGAAAACGGAAAAGGTTATGAGTGTTACCGCGGGAACAAGAAGAAGCGTTATCCACATTCTGAAGGCAGAGCTTCCGTTTCCTCTGCCCTTTGTAAGCACACTGATAAGCACTGCTAAAGGTATCATTATGATGTTTGACAGCGTTATTTTCAGAAGAGAGGAGAATTCGGTGCTTTCCGCGGGAGAAAACTGCATATGCGATGCCAGAAGGGAGAAAAGAAGCTCCGATAAAAAAACGGATACGGCAAGAAGCGATATGAATACCGCAGCTGCCGTCAGCTTGGTTTTTAATTTCCCCGAATACATCACAAGCAGAAATATCATAAGAAATACGCATTCTGCCGCATATTTGAATTTTCCGAGAGGTGTATATTCCTGCAGGAATATGAGTGACGCCGCCAGAAGAAAAAACGGTACATAGTCATACCTTCTGAATTTTGCTCTCGGCCTGAAAAAATTATTCAGCAGAAGATACGCAAGCATAATTTCAAACACCGAAGAAAATATCCTTGCGGTGTTGAGTATTATATCCTGATAGTTTTCTGCAATAAATTCAAGCATAGTTTTATCTCATTGCCCATAAAAAGGCTTCGTTAGTTTCCTTTGCACGGCGCTTGCTTACGGGCAGGGTATCGCCGTTAGTGAGAGTAAGATCGCTTATTCTTACCGAGGATATCTTTTTCGCATTCACAAGAAATGACTGATGGCAGCGGACAAAGTCCTGCTTCTTAAGCTGCTCCTCGATATTATCAAGCTTGCCGTAGAAGCTGAACTGCTCCGTGAGTGTTTTTACTGCGATTATTCTTTTGTCGCTTTCAAAATAAAGAATATCGCGAAGGGGAAGGCTTACGGTCTCGGAGGAGCGCTGAAAGGTAAACCTGACCTCATTTGAACGGGTAAGCTCCTCAAGACATTCCCTGAAAACACCTGAAAAGCCGTGAAGAAGCTCGGGCTTGAGAATATAGCGGAAGGCTCTTACCTCATAGCCCGTAAAGACATATTCCGCAGAGGAGGTGACAAAAACGATCATTACATCGCTGTCAACGGCGCGTATCATTTTTGCCGCTGTCATACCGTCACATTTTTTCATAGTGATATCAAGAAGGATCATATCAAAATTTGCTTTGCCCTCTTTATACATATCCGCAAGTGGCTGACCGTCATCGAAAACGGTCACATTGCCCTCGATATCTGCCTTTGCAAGGCAGTCCATTACGGAGCTTCTGAGAAAGTCTGTTATGTATTTTTCGTCATCGCAAATTGCAATATTGAGCATTTTATTCATCCTTTTTCTTGCGGAAGATAACAAGCTTGCTTGCTATAAAATTGAATACTATGACAAATACGGAAACAAAGAGCTTTGAAATAAGGTCATTTATTCCGAATATGTTTATGAGAAGCGCAAAGATAAGCTCTTCAAAAATAAGGAAGGATATTATTCTTGCTCCCATAAAGGAAAGGAATTCTCTGAGAAATACCCTTGCCTTCCAGGAGGAGCTTTCAAACACGAAAAGCTTATTTGTTATATAGGAGAAGATAACGGCGGCTATCCAGGCTACAGCATTCATAAGAAGGATAAGCTGAAAATCAAAGGAGCCTATTGTAAAAAGCACCTTTTCCTCGTAGTTTTCGCCTGCAAGCATTCCCATTATCATATAGGTAACAAAATTCACTACCGTGGTAAGCACTCCGAAGAAGAGATATGAGACTATCTCATACTGAAGGAGCTTTTCAACTCCGGGGATCTTCAGCAGCTTCTTAAAGACCGGAACGGAGAATATTTTATTGTAAATTTTTTCGTAAAATTCTTTAAGCTTCATTTTTATTCACTTACCTGAGCAAGGCGTGCCTTTGCTGCCTCGTATTTTTCTGCGATCTCATCAAGATGAGTATAGTTTTCGGACTGCTTGACAAGCTTTTCTGCATCCGTAAAGGGCTTTGCAGCACGGTTGAAATAAGCGTGGCTGTTCATTTCTTCCTTGAGCTTTTTCTGAACGAGCTTCTTTTCATGCTTGAGAGCTGCTATTTTTTTCTCTGCCTCAGCCTTTATCTCTGCATTCTTTGCCTTCTTTGCTTCACCCTTTTCAAGATAAAGAGCCTTAAGCTCTGCATTTAATTCATCCTCTTTGTCATAAAGACGGTCCAGCTCTGAGAAATCAGGCTGAATGAGCTCGCTTGTATTCTTGAAATATTTGTTTACGGAATTTACTGCGGAGATCTTTTTTCTTGCATTTTCAATTGCAGTCTTTCTTATCTCCTTTTCTTCAGGGGAGGCCTTGGACATATTCTTTGCCGCCTTCAGCTCTTCCTTGATATTAAGCTTATTCATTGTAAGGATAGCATTTATTCCGTGAGAATAAATCTCATTTGCCTGAGAAAGCTCAAATTTTCCTGCCTGTGTGCCGAAGCGGTCAAGCTCCTTGCAGACAAATTTTGCGATCTCTATTTCCTTGTTGAATTCAAGATCCGCAAAATAAGCCTTTTTTGCGGCCTTTTTCTCTTCCTTATCCTTGACGGAGCGATAGCTCTTTTTGTTAATGACTCTGGGCTCAAGAGAGCAGTATTCACGGGCTGTTCTTATAATTTCGATACCCTCAACAAGGCCTGCATCATTGGTTATGCTGTTGCCGAAATCCTCAAACATTGCTCTTACCTTAAGGACCTTTACAACGGATCTCTGTTTTATCTCATTGAAGTCATACCAGAAGAAGGGGATGACATTCATAAATGCACCGACAGCGGCAAGAACGATAAGTATCTGAAGGAGATTGAGAAGAATACTTGTATCGTAAAGAGCAGAGGTTGCATTTGAATAGTTATCCTGTCCCTTTATGAGCTGGTCTGCAAGTATCTCGCCTACAGTCTTTCCGTCACCGAGCATTCTACCGAGAATGGTGGGATCGGAGGTGATCTTAAGAGCATTTTCCTCTGTAAGACCGTTTCTTTCGTAAACAACGGGAAGCACACCTGAGGTCACAAGGGTGATGACTGTGCCTATGGTTGCTACTGCGGAGAACATACCGTCGATTCTTTCGCCTGTCTTATACTGCTGATAGTCACGGATATCTGCCTGGATAGCAGGATTGAGGATATGGGCAAAGGAACCCATAAGTGCATTGAACCACAGACAGCACATAACAAGCCATATGGTCATATGGGAAATCTCCTGACAGCAGGGAAGCATAAGAAGGATAAATATAACATTAAAGAGGTTGGTTACGATAAGGACTGCTTTTTTGCCCCATCTTTTTATGCAGAAGGGAGCAAGAAGCATACCCCAGAGAGAGGCATTTCCGTATACGGTGACTATAAGAGCATATTCATTACTGTTACAAGCGCCGCCGTAGTTATAAAGATAGGAAAGGATGTTTGCATAGGATGCTTCAAGGAAGCCTATCCAGCCTGCAAGGGAGATTATCCAGAAATATTTGTTCTTTGCAACAGCCTTAAGGGCATCGATGAATTTTATCTGAACAACGTGTGTTCTCGCCTGAACTATCTTTTCCTCGGTGTTCTTGTAAACAAGTATGCACAGAAGAAGTCCCAGTACCGTAAGAATGGGATAGAGAAGTCTGTAAACGCGTATATCCGTGGTGTTTGTATGGAAGATATTTCCTGCGATAAGGGGGGTGAAAAGGTTAACGAGGGTGGGAGCAAAGGAATAAACTATGCTCTTTACGGACTGAACGTTTGCTCTTTCCTGAGAATCGGGGGAGAGAACATGGATAAGGTTTTCATATGCATCATAGAAGAAATAATAGAAGAAGTGAAGAAGAAGGTTTATGACGAAAATTATGGCACATTTCAGCACATAAGCCTTTGATTCTCCGAATAATTCACCCTGAAGGAAGGGTATTTCGGAAAACTTACCGTAGGGTATCCAGACCATGGCAAGACACAAAAGTGCGGAGGGTACAGCCATGGTAAGAATGTACGGACGGTATTTACCCGCTTTGTTACGGGTATTGTCTATGATGCCTGCTCTTATTCCCGTAAGAGGAATATTTGCAAGAACGCATATGACATACATCAGATAAACATGGGTGGGCTTGACACCCAGGGTCATTGTAAGAAGAGTATTGTTTGCGGAAAGCAAGCATGCGGTGCCGAGGGTGATTATCATATATGCACCGATACCGCCGACGGAATATCCGAAAATACCCTTGTAAGGTACATATTTCCCTGAGGGCGGCTTGTTCCAGTATTTTACAACATCAGAAGCGATGCTTTTTGCGCGTGCGACCAGTTTCATAAAAAAAGCTCCCTTATAAATAATAGTTATTAATATAATAGCATAGCAGATCTATTAATTCAATCGGTTTTATAAAAATAAGGCTTTTTATTTTTTTACAAAAAGTCTTTTAATTGTACTTTTTATATGATAATATTACTGTGGTGATTTTTAATGTACAGAAAATATGCTGAATTTGCAACAGAAAAGGCTGTCGAAATTTTAGGTATCGATTCTCCTACGGGCTATACCGCAAGGGCGGCTGATTTTGTAAAAAAAGAATTTGAAAAGCTGGGCTGTGAGGCTTTTATTACAAATAAGGGCGGAGTTGCCGTTGATCTGGGCGGCAGGGATGAAAATAACGCTCTTCTCCTGGAGGCTCATCTTGATACCCTCGGCGGAATAGTCTGTGAGATCAAGGGAAACGGCAGACTGAAAATAAGCCCCCTCGGCGGTCTTAACGGCTTTAATACAGAGGGAGAAAACTGCCGTGTCATAACAAGAAATAACGGTATTTACGAGGGCACATTTTTGCTTTGCAATCCGTCAATTCATGTAAACGGTGAATTCAATAAGACGGACAGAAGCTTCTCCAATATGGAGGTCGTGCTTGATGAGGATGTGAAGAATGCCGATGATGTAAAAAAGCTCGGCATAATGAACGGAGATATCGTTGCCTTTGATACGAGGACGGTGGTTACCGACTCCGGATATATAAAGAGCCGTTTTCTTGACGATAAATTAAGTGTTGCGGCCATACTCGGCTTTGCAAAGCTTCTTAAGGATGAAAATATCGTTCCCGAGAGAAAAGTATATCTTCATATCACGGTTTATGAAGAGGTCGGTCACGGTGCTGCCGCAGTACCCTTTGACGGTATAACAGAGGTCTTATCAGTTGATATGGGCTGTGTGGGTGACGGACTTACCTGCACCGAAAAGCAGGTGTCGATCTGTGCCAAGGATTCGGGCGGCCCTTATAATTATGAAATGACGACAAGGCTTATCGAAGCCGCAAGAAAAACGGGTGCCGATTTTGCCGTTGACATCTATCCTCACTACGGAAGCGATGCAGAGGCAACCTTAAGAGCGGGACACGATCTGCGTCACGGACTTATAGGCCCCGGAGTGTATTCCTCCCACGGCTACGAAAGAAGCCATATAGACGGAGTGGAGAATACCATCAGATTGCTCAGCGGAACAGTTATGTAAAATCCGGAATACGGAGTTCTGAAAAAGCTGTTAAAAATCCGTAATTTACAGAAAGTGGTAGATATATGAAGATCAATTTTTGTGTTCCCTGTCTTCTGGGACTTGAGGGGCTTATTGCCGACGAGCTCAGGGAGATGGGAGCAGAGGATGTAAATGCCGAGAACGGCAGGGTGCTGTTTTCGGGAGATGAGCATATACTTGCAAGGGCAAATATATGCTCAAGATTTTCCGAAAGGATACTTATTATGGTGGGTACCTTTGAGGCTCATTCCTTTGAGGAGCTTTTTCAGGGTACAAAGAAGCTTCCCTGGGAGCAGTGGATAGGCAAAAAGGACCGCTTCCCCGTAAAGGGATATTCGCTGAACTCAGATCTTTTCAGCGTAAGCGACTGTCAGTCCATCATAAAAAAGGCTGTTGTTGAAAGACTTAAGACAAAATATACCATCCCCTGGTTTGAGGAGACGGGTGCTCTTTATCAGATACAGTTTTCTATTATGAAAAATCAGGTGTCGTTATTTATAGATACCTCGGGAAGAGGACTTCATAAGAGAGGCTACCGTCCCGATGCCAATGCGGCACCTCTTAAGGAGACTCTTGCCGCTTCTCTTTGTCAGATCTCCCGTCTTCGCCATTATCATACGCTTTACGATCCTATGTGCGGCTCGGGAACGATTCTTATTGAGGGAGCGCTTATGGCTCTTAATATTGCTCCGGGGCTTTACAGAAGATTTACGGCAGAGACCTGGGCACAGCTTCCTCAGACGATCTGGCAGGAGGAGAGACGAAGAGCAGTAAGCCTTCAGAGACACGATATAGATTTTCACGGCTACGGCTATGACATAGATCCCGTTGCTCTTGATATAGCAAGAGAGAATGCAAGAAAGGCGGGCGTGGACAAGTATCTGACCTTTGCAAAAAGAGATATAAAGGACTTTGAGCCTGAAACAGAAAGAGCAACGGTCATAGTAAATCCCCCTTACGGAGAGAGGCTTCTTGATATAGATAATGCAAGAAAGCTCTATAAGACTATGGGGGAGAGATTTACTCCCCAAAAGGGAAGAAGCTATACCGTAATTACTGCCGATGAGGAATTTGAAAGGGCATTCGGCAGAAAGGCCGACAAGCGAAGAAAGCTCTATAACGGTATGATAAAATGTCAGGTGTATATGTATTTCAAATAAAGCGAGGTAAAATAAAATGACATCAGCACAAATTTTTACTTCTGTTATTCAGATGTGCTGCGGACTTGCATTTTTCCTTTTCGGTATGAATGTAATGTCCTCAGATCTTGAAAAGCTTGCAGGCGGTAAGCTTGAGGGACTTCTGAAGAAATTTACAAAAAATCCTCTTCTGGGAATATTCTTCGGTGCGTTGATCACTATTGCCGTTCAGTCCTCCTCAGCCGTTACGGTTATGCTTGTAGGTCTTGTAAATTCAGGCATCATGCATTTTTCACAGACGATATTTATCATATTCGGTGCAAATATCGGAACGACTCTTACTGCATGGATACTTTCCCTTGCAGGAATCGAAAGCTCAAATATTGCAATGATGATGTTAAAGCCCGAGAATTTTTCTCCCGTTTTAGCACTCATCGGTGTAATTTTTGTTATGTTCTCAAAGAGCTCAAAGAGAAAGAGCCTCGGAAGCGTATTTGTAGGCTTTGCCGTTTTAATGTACGGTATGGAATTTATGAGCTCTGCTATGGATCCCATAAAGAATATCGAGGGTATAGAGAATGTGTTTATAAGATTCAACAACCCTCTTTTCGGTGTAATTATCGGTGCGGTCATCACAGCGGTAATACAGTCCTCTGCCGCATCCGTCGGTATGCTTCAGGCTCTGGCGCTTACGGGACTTATCGATATCGGAATGATAATTCCCATCGTTATGGGTCAGAATATCGGTACATGCATCACTGCTGTTTTATCCGCTCTCGGTACAAACTCAAAGGCAAAGAGAGTTGCCTTCTTACATACCGCACTTAATGTTATCGGAACGGGGCTGTTTCTTGCAGGATTCTGGATAATAGATGTTATTTTTGCTCCCGCAATATTTGATACTGCCGCTTCCGCCTGGAGCATTGCTCTTGTGCATTCTATCTTCAATGTTGCGATTACGGTAGTTCTTTCTCCCTTTGCAAGGTATCTCATAAGACTTACGGAAATCTGTGTCAAGGATAAGGATGAAGTAAAAAAGAGCGATGTGCATCTTTTCTCAATGGACGAGAGACTTCTCAATACCCCCTCTATTGCTGTCAGCGAGTGTGACAATTCAACAGTCAAAATGTCTGAGACGGCAAAGCAGATGCTTCTTACATCCTTCTCGATCCTCTGCTCCTATGATAAGAAGACCGCAGAGTGGCTGAGCCTTCAGGAGGAGGTGCTTGACGCATACGAGGACGATATCGGCTCATATCTTGTCAAGGTATCCTCTCTTTCTCTTTCCGAAAGCGATTCGAGAAAAACGGGTAAGATGCTTCACGCTATAGGTAATTTTGAAAGACTGGGCGACCACGCTCTGAATCTTCTTTCCTCCTCAAGAGAGATAAAGGAGAAGAAGATAGTTTTCTCTGAGGGTGCATATGAGGAGCTTACCGTTCTTACGGATGCTCTTATTGAGATCATCACAATAACAAATAAGTGCTATGCCGAAAACGATACGGCACTTGCCGCCCGTGTTGAGCCTCTTGAGCAGGTTATCGACAGACTCACGGAGAAGGTCAGAAAAAGACATATCGACCGCCTTAAAAACGGTGAATGTACCATTGAGCTTGGCTTCATCTTCTCGGATATTCTCACCAATTTCGAAAGAATTTCCGACCATTGCTCCAATATCGCAGTTGCTGTTATCGAGTCCGCAACCGACGGCTTTGATGCCCATAATTATCTGAGCGGTATTAAGGAAGGAAATGAAGCCTTCGATGCTGAATACAGCCAGTATAAGGAAAAATACAGACTTCAGAAAAACGCTTAAAAAGCAAAAATATATATCATTAAAGCATCTTCTTTCCTGTCGGAGCGAAGATGCTTTTTTTGTTCCCTCTCCTCGCTATTGCAAGCTTGAGAGATTTCGCACTCTGCTAAGTGCCGCAAGAGGCTTTGCCTCTTGACACCGTGAGCTTTTGAAAAAGCTCAAGCAAAACTTTTCCCCGGCACTCCCGTGCCGACATCATCCCCCAACTTTCCGTAAAGAACCAAAAAAGCTTCGCAACCTGAGTTTACATCAGTTGCGAAGCTTTGATATATAAGGGATTACGGGAATTCTGACAATTTCGGTTGCTTAATATTTTTTTGTTCCCACATACCAATAGTAAACCGGAATTAACAGGAAAATAAGCCATGTGGGATGCCAGAGGGATGCTGTAAAGCCCATAAGAAGATATAAGATCACTGCATATAAATATACGGGAAATCTCAGAAGCATCTTCTTTTCTGTCTTTGCGAGAAATCCCCATGCGGTTATGTAATAGGCGGGGATGGTGAGAAAGAGCATCCATGTGGGATGCCATTTTCCCGAGGCAAAGCCGAGAGCCAGAAAGATGACGAGCGCCGCTATGAAATAGGGAAATTTCAGAAGCTTCCTTCCGTATTCTCTGTATTCCTTTGATTTTGTATTTTCTTCGGAAGGAGCATTTTTTTCATCTGCATAAAAGTTGATTTTGCTGTCCTCTGTGTTTTTCTGTTCAGCTTCTTGTTGTTCTTCGGGGATCTGCTCATTCTGTTTTTTGCTGTTCTTTTCCGCGATGATCTCCTCTGCTGTTTTTTCGCCTAAAAGATCATCAAGAGATATGCCGTAGATTTTTGAAAGGGCAAGAAGATTATCTGTGTCGGGGGATGCCTCGCCTCTCTCCCATTTCGATATTGCCTGACGGCTGACGCCTACCTTTTCTGCAAGAGCCTCCTGAGAAAGAGAGAAATGCTTTCTGAGATCAGTGAGTTTTTTTGCCGTAAAAAGATTCATATTTATCCTCCGTAAATATATTTATATGAAGCTCTTTGCCGTAAGACGCGAAGAAAAGAGCTTTTTGTTTCAATGATTATTTTTTTGGGAAATTCTAAAATTTATCTGAAAAAATGAAAACTTGGCGGTCAAAATGCGGTTGCGGAAAAAAATGTAAACCGAAGTATATATTGAAAACGGCTGTTGTAAAGCAAAGTTGGTGTTATTTGAGAAAGGCTGTGGGTAAACTAAGCTTGTAGCAGGCTAAAGCCTGTAAAACATCAACAGGAGAATGAAATTTATGAAAACAATTAAAACAGAACACTTCGGTATACAGAGAAAAATAGTTGCAAATATGACAAGCGAAAGCTGGAGAGAGATCCCTCATGTATCATATATGTATGAAGCGGATGTCACCGAGCTTTATGAGCTTTATAAGGAAATGAATTCCGAATATGCGGGAAAAATTACCTTTAATACTCTTATTCTGAAAATAATAACCGAGGGACTTAAGGCTGCGCCCGAGATGAACTCTCATATTAATTTTAACAGAAGACTTGTCAGAGGTCAAATAAATACCTTCAGCAACATCAATATTTCCATGCCGACAATTCTTCCCGACGGAAAAATGATGACGGTGAATCTGAGAAATTTTGAAAGCCGCGATCTTGATGAAATGACCGCTTATATTAATGATATCACAAGGCGGGCAGAAAATACAGATCTTAACGAAGCACTTTTTTCCGTATCTCTTCAGGACACTCTGAAGGCTCTCAGAAAAGGGCATATATTAAAAACAGTATACAGACTTATAGGCTCAAAAACGGGACGCCACAGAGTAAAGACGCTTTCAGGCAAGGCAAAAAGAGAATATGAGGCGATTCCCGAAACAGAGAGACTTACCCCCTATGATCTTGAGCAGGGTACGGTTACCGTTTCAAATATCGGCTCCACATATCTCGGTCAGAAGGGCGCTATGGCTCTTCTTGAGATAGTGCCTCCTCAGGTGTGTGCCTTCGGTGTGGGTGCGGTACAGAAAAAGCCCGTGGTTACGGAAAATGATGAGATAGAGGTAAGAAGAGTGCTTCCCATATGCATAGCCTTCGATCACCGTGCTCTTGATTTCGGAGATATCGTTCCCTTTATGAAAAAGCTTGACGGGATATTCTCTTCTCCCGAAATAATCTTTTCCTGGAGATCGGAAAGAAGAAAGCTCAAAAGGATATCCGCTTAATATATATGAAAAGGCTTATCGGCCCCTGCCTCTGAAAAGGCTTTTTCAGAGGCAGACTGCCTGAAGATTTTTTTGCGAGCGTTAAAATGCTTTTAACTGAAAAATGCTTTGATGATCATTTAATGCCGGAACAGCTGCCGAAGCTTCGGCAGCTGTTCTGCCGTATCAGTGTCATATATGCTCCGGAGAAAGATATACATCGCAGGTGCATTCGCGGGCTTTGCTGCCGTCAGAGAAAACAGCATATATCTTTATTTTTTTG
The DNA here is from genome assembly GCA_017440965.1 of Clostridia bacterium. Classification (GTDB taxonomy): domain Bacteria; phylum Bacillota; class Clostridia; order Oscillospirales; family Acutalibacteraceae; genus RUG806. The sequence goes on from JAFSGH010000061.1 coordinate 14,331, forward strand.
CCCTCAAGACAATCGGGAAGGGTAAGAAAAAATGTATTGTTTTTGTCTGAATCAATGACTCTGTGCTCCCACTGATTTGCCTTATATTCGGGCGCCCTTTCGGGGAAGCCGAAGAATTGTCCGTCTGCTTCGGCAATGCAGTAAACACCCTCTGCTCCGTGTACGCCCTCTACTGCCACGGTGAGGCGTCGCAGACCCGTATAATCGGGAAGGGTAAATTCTGCCGAGTGTACGGCACGGGTCTTTTTGTAGCTGAAATGTGCCTGCATATTATTTGCCTTGGGGGAGAGAAGCTTTATTTCTTTTCCTTCCTTTATGAGCCTTACGGCAAATATTCTGTCAACAGGCTTTGCAATTCTTATATATCGGAGACTTCCGTTTACGGGATAGGAGGCCACAAGTCTTCTGCCTTTGAGAGGATAAGTGGTATGCACTGTGAATTTTACTATCTCCTGCGTATCCTTCTTCTTTTCGGTGAGCTTTACATTTTCTGAGGTCTCCCAGCTTCTGAGGTCGCAGGATATTTCCGCTTTAAGAGGTACGGACTGAATCTCAACCTCTCTCGTGGGTGTGTCAGAAGCAAAGAATTCGATCTCGATGTGATCACATTCATAAATACTTCCCGTATCAACACGAAGACAGCCGCCGTTTATACGAAGATCGTTATCGCAGTAGGTCTTACTCTGAGAATCAAAAAATGTATCGTCCCTTCCGTCAAATATATTTTCTGCCTCAAGACCTCTGAGCTTATATGTCTTCTGACTGAAAAACGCATCTCTTGCTGCCTTTACCTCGGGAATGAGAGTGTCTCCCGAACGGAGAAGGCTTCTTTTTTCGAGACAGTCATTTGTGATGGCAAACATTGCATTTTCGTAAAGGAATTCGCCGTCAGCTATGCTTTCGGGAGCGTTATTGAGGGTGCCGAGCTTTTTCGGCGCCTTTTCTTTTTTGTCGGTTTTTTCGCCCTTCATAAAGAAGCTTTCTTTGCCGTTTTTCCTGAGAAGGATATCTTTTCCGTCTGAGTAAAGAATTTTTACTTCCTCGGGTGTACCGTCAGTGCTTTCCTTTATAATCTCGTATTCTGCTCCGATAAGCACAGGCTCTGCTTCTTCCGGGACAGCCATCTCAATAAGCACGGCTCTGAAGGGCATAAGTGTTATTTCAACCTCATCGCCGTAAGAGAAGACTCCAAGATGCTTTTCATAGGGATGGTGAATATTTACTTCTATTTTTTTGTCGGTTGCAAGTCCTGTCTCCTCACTGAGGGAAATCTTTATTTTTTTCTCCACCCAGGAGTTATTGCCCGTAGAAATAAAGCGTTTTGTTGCAATACCTCTTGAAACGGCATTTGCTCCGTAGCTTTCGGGTAATTTAATACCGCTTACAAGTATATCTGCGTTTCTTTTATGAAGATTATATACACGGGCAAATTTAGGAAGCTCGCTGTCCCTCATAAGCCAGGGATTTCCGTAGGTCTCGGGTGCTAAGATGAGAGAGCGGTTGAATGCCTGATAAATGAGCTCATCCTCAAAATAATCTATGCAGGAGGATATGCACACACCGTGATCCTCTGCAAGCCTTTCAAGCTCATTTGTATGTCCTCTTTCAAACATAAAGCCTCTGTGATGCATACAGGTATTACTGTTGCACGTGCTGACATCGACATAAGTTTCGGTTCCGTTCCATAAATATGTAGTGACATGCTTTTCTGCTTCAAAAAGCTCCAGTCTGTGATTGAGAACTATAAGGTCGGGAGAGTATTTTCTGCATTCGCGGAGCATTTCTGCAAAAAGCTCTGCCTTTTCAGGTCTTAAATGACCGCAGACGCCGTCAAGCTTGAAAAGGGCAAAATTATGCTCTCTGCAGAGGTGAACGAAGAATTCAAAGCGTTCGTTTTCGGTTTTTTCATCGTCTCCGAAGCCGTCAGGGCTTCCCCAGAGCCCCATTCGTATTCCCGATTCCCTTGCTTTTTCTACTACCTTATAATATTCGTCGGGATACTGTGAGCGAAATTTTTCTCCGTTTATGTTGCCGTAGCCCTCACTTGCTCCGTCAAAATTTCCCGCATCCCAGGCGTATATTCTGATCTCCATTCCGTAGACTTCCTTCATATACCTGAAGAAATCAAGATTTATCAGAGTCTGCTCCTCGGTGGAGCCCTCGTTTGTGTTGTTTACCCAGGAAAAATACTGAGGTACTGAGGGAGTGAGATTATCTGCACCGGCATCCTTTTTTGTCTTGAGCATAGCTTTTTCTCCTTTTTTACTTGTTTGTTTATTTATTGCCAAAGCTTAATTTACTGTTAAATATTTGTAACATTGCTTAAGTAATTATTACAAAATAGAAATAAATGTTTCTTTTTTTGTCTGTGGGGTGTATAATGCCTCACGATTAAGGGAAATATCATATCTATGAAAGAGGATCAAAATGTCAAAATTTAAAAAATGGTTTAATTATGAAATTTCCGGACTAAAGAATGACCTGCTGTTGCCTGAGTATATATCCTGGTGGGCACTGAGGCTTCTTATGATAGGTACATATATCGTTTTTACTGTAAAGGGCGAGGCTCTTTATCAGAGAAATCTTATACTTCTGAATACTGTTGCAACCTTTGCAATATTTCTTCTTCGCATCATCTCACCGAAGAGGCTTTTTACATCAAAAATATCTTACCGTGTTCAGACGTATATCGATATCTTTGTTCTGCTGGGCTCATTTCTCGGACACGGACTTAAATTTCTCGGAGAGGTCTACGAATACGATAAGTTTATGCATGTCGTTGCAGGCGGCGTAGTGGTATTCATCGGCGCAGAGGTGCTTAAGTCCTTCAAGGGAAATGAAAGCATCACTCCCGGTATCAAGACCTTCTGCGGAGTAGGCTTTTCATTTATAGTAATAGTAGCCTGGGAGCTTATGGAATTCTTTGCAGACTGGTTTATCACCTCGTCCAATAATCAGGGTTATTATATCGTTCCCGATGAGACTATGCTTTTTGTAAAGATATTCGGTCTGTCAAAGAATCACGCAGATCAGGCACCTGTTTATGACACAAATGCGGATATGTTCTATGCCGTCATAGGCTGTGCCGTCTGTGCAGTAATATTATTTCTGTATCTTAAGAAAAAAGCGGAGAAGACAGCAGAAGCAGAAAAACAGGCATTAAAGATATCATAACAGCAGAGGACTGTCCGTAAAACGGCGGTCCTTTTTTGCGGAAAATTTCCGTAAAAAATATGCTTCGTTCCGAGAAAAAGCCGCCCTTTATTCTGCTTATTTGCCGAAGGGCTCCGTTTTTGTTACGGTGAGTAATTTATCCTTTACCTTGAAAAATATCCTGTAACGGGAGAATTCAAAGGCGTATTCTCTTTCAGGATCGCAATGGTAATGAGGTCTCGGATCCTCTGCGAGTATCTCCTTTAGGGCAGGTATGTCCTCATCGGAAATGATACCGAGAGTGCCTTCAGCAAATGTGACCTCCAGAGAATCAGAAAAGACCTCTGCGGCAAAGCCGCCCTTGGCATCAGGTCTTGAATCCGTATAGGAAAGATACGGCTTTATATCAAATATGGGTGTATTATCAAGCATATCCGCACCCTTTACATATATTACGGGAGCATCCTTTGAGGAAAAATCTATGCTTACAGCTTCCACGCAGGAAAGTCCCAGAAAATTGGGACGAAACGGCGAGCGGGTAGCAAATACTCCCATTCGGGTATTTCCTCCCAGCCTCGGAGGTCTTACCGTAAGTCCGGGCTTTGCTTTTGTATTTTCGGAAAATTCCCATATCAGCCAGAGGTGGGAAAATTCCTCTATACCCCGTATAGCATCGACTGAACGGAATTCAGGCTCAAATACTATTGCCGCGAGGGTATCTGTAAGACCGCTTTGACGGGGAATTCCGAATTTTGTCGGAAACTTTGTTCTTATTCTTGCAACAGGCTTTATCTCGGACATTTTTTCTGCTCCCAAATGTTTATATTCTGATAGTACAATAAAGCTCAGCTTTTTTCAACATAAAAGTTAATAGCAAATATACACAATGTATAGGACATAATTTGCAGAAAACAGACAAAAAGAGATGGTTTTCGAAAAATCTTTTGAAAAACAGAATGATATATGATATATTTAAGAAGAAAATATTTATAAGGATGATTAAATATGGGCCTTACTTCTGTTCTTTTGCTTGTTGCCGCGCTGATCCCCGGCATCGTTTTACTTTCATATGTCTACAAAAAGGACCGTGCCGAAAAGGAGCCTGTCGGTCTGCTTCTTCTGCTGCTTGCTCTCGGTGCTCTTTCCTGTCTTCCCGCTTCTTTACTTGAAGGAATACTGATAGATAATGTTCTGTATAATATCTTTGCTCCCTTCGGAAGCGTTCAGGGAAGCGGAATATATCTTTCCGACGGTGCATATAATGTTTATCTTATTCTTGAAAACTTTATAGGCGTGGCACTGGTCGAGGAGGGGCTTAAATGGATGATCCTCTATTTTGTCACAAGAAGAAATAAGAATTTCAACAGCCTTTTTGACGGTCTTATCTATGCCGTATTTGTATCTCTCGGCTTTGCTCTTCTTGAAAATGTTTTATATGTTTTCAATTACGGCTTTGAAGCGGCAGTTCTTCGTGCGGTTACCGCAGTGCCCGGTCATATGTTTGACGGCGTTATTATGGGATATTTCTATACCCTCTGGCGCTCATCCTTCCTTGCACATTCTCTGGAGACATATTTTATGTCAAAGGAAAAGATAACTGTCAGAATGGGCGAATTCAAGCCGAAGCGACTTCTTGCTCTGAGCCTTGTAATGCCTGTGCTTGCACACGGCTTTTATGATTATTGCTGCAACAAGGATGCCTGGTGGTCAACATCAGTATTCTATATTTTCCTTATAGCTCTTTATGTATACTGCTTCAGTAAGATAAGAGAGCTTTCAAAGCTTGATATGCCGGGATCTCATTACTCTGTTTTCTGGTTTACAAAAACATATCCTTATCTTAAGGAGGATGTTATGGAGATACTCGGAAGCAGGAATAATTCCTCTGAGAATTCCTCCGCATATAACTGATCGAATGAAAAAATAAGGTCTCTGACCGCTTCGGCGGGCAGGGACCTTTTCATATACCGTCAGTCTATTTTTATTACATAGCCTTCTTTTCTCGGACGGGGCTCAGGGCTTTCGTCGCTGAAGCCTAAAATACAGTTGCCTACACCGATATAATTTTCGGGAATGCCCCATTTTCTCATAAGCATTTTTCCCGTTTCGGTCTCAAAGACATCCTTTGCTCTGTGTATCCAGCAGGAGCCGAGTCCTGCGGCATATGCACCGTTAAGAAGATTTCCCATTACAAGACAGCCGTCCTCAAAGCTTGTATATACCGTGGGATCGTAAAAAACCACGATTACTGCAGGGGCACCGTAAAAGGGCTTTTTTGTTTCATCGCCCATTGCCCTTGCATTTTCCCTTTCAAGAAGATCACGGATCTCCTTATTCGTGACAGCCACCATAACGGGAGTCTGTCTGTTCATTCCCGTAGGCGCATACATTCCTGCTTCAAGCACCTTATCAAGAAGCTCCGCGGGGACGGGAGTGTCCTTATATTTTCTTATGCTTCTTCTTTTCAGTAATATATCTGTATTCATAAGAATTCTCCTTTTTTTGATTATCATACACCCGATAAAAGCACAATACAAGACACATTTTTGTGATATTTGTTAATATTATATTAAAATAACTAAACATATTGATTTATTTTATGAATAATGCTATAATTAAATGGCATATACACTGCTCGGATCAATTTTGTGTTTTTATTTTACAAATATAAAATGATCTGTGCAAAAAAATAAAAAGGAGATGATTTCAGCATGAAAAAAAATCTTAAGAAAGTATTATCGGTAATTCTCACACTGATGATGGTATTTTCCTGTTTTTCGGGAATAGGCCATATTGAAGCAAAGGCACTTCCGGCAACGGATTCGACTTATGCTACAGGTGATAAATACGGTACCGTAAAATGGTCAGGCACCGGCGACAGATGGTTTTGTTGGTCAACGGGATCAGATTATGTGAAGGTATACTATCCTTCTCATATTTATCTTGATATTTCTGAGACACTTCAGTCGGCAGGATATCATTTTGATGTTGAATGGCACTTCGGTGACAGCTCGAAGTACAGAATACTTTTAGGTGCACCCGTCTGGGGCGATCACAGTGCCTTCAGCGGTATGCCTACAAAATATTATACAATGACAAATATATTCTCTGATTATGCTGTAGATGCAAGCCTTCCCAAGGGTGCTCCCGCAGGCTGGTATAACGACGGAACGGGAAGCGCCACCGACTATGACCTTCGTATAGTAGGCTACAATTACAGCGATCAGGGAACTGACGGCTTTACACAAAACGGTGCCCGTCACGAGAAATATGTTCTCTGGAGAACGAATACCTCTTATTATAATCCTGCCTCAGGCTCTATTTATCTTAAGGGTACTCCCTCCTCATCATATGTAGGAAAGACAACGGAATATAATACCTCAGGCGGATCTATAGGCTCCTACGGTCTTGCACAGCAGTACGAAAGTGGCTCTAAATGGTCTACTGCATCCTCCGCATCCATGTTTAATACCAAGGGCTCAGATTCAAGCTATATGGAGGGCCAGTGGATAGAAATGCAGTGGTATGTTACCGTTTATGACAAATCCACTCTTAATTCGGAAATATTAAAGGCAAGTCAGGTCATTTCTCAGCAGAACGGCTATGATGCATATATCGTCAGCGGCAGTATGAGTGACCTTAAGCAGCATAATTCAGAGGCACAGACTACTATTACCGTAAGAGAGCAGACACAGACGGATATCGAAAATCAGAGAACTGCTCTTCAGAACGCTGCCGCCGCACTTTATTACGGCGCATCAAATGCAGAGCTCCGTCAGCTTGTAAGTGAGGCAGAGTCATATATCGGCAGTGCAGAGTATTCTGCAAAGTATTCGGAAAGCTCAAGAACTGATCTTGAGTCAGCATTAGCAAATGCAAAGGCTCTCAGCTATTACTCCTCCGTACCCACTTATCAGGCATATAACAATTCCTCTGCAGGTGCAAATGCTGCAAGAGATCAGGCTACTATTGATTCTGTGGCAAATGAGCTTAAGACTGCAATTGAAAAGCTCAAGACAAGCGTCAGCGTTTACACTTATACTTTCAATAAGGCAGACGGTACATCCAAGACCCTTACCTATGCATACGGCTATACGATTCCCGCTTCTGCTATTCCCGCAAACACCGTTAAGGAAGCAGATATCTTAAATCACTATACATACACATGGGACAAGGAAATAGAATACACAGTTACAGGCAATGTGGTATTTAATGAGGTACTTGTAACAGAGGCACACGATTGGTCTGATTGGGTAACGACGGTTTATCCCAGCTGTTCTGCAGAGGGTAATGAATACCGTGAGTGTAATATCTGTACCTACAGACAGGATATCCCTATTCAGAAAACTGCTCATACTCCTATGGAGCCTGTTATTACAGATGAAGTTCCCGCCACCTGCACAGCTGAGGGCTCATATCTCAGCACTGTATATTGCAGTGAATGCTCTGAGGTTGTCAGCAGTCAGACTGTTAAGGTAGCTAAGCTTGCTCATACACCCGGTGAAAAGGTAATTGAAAATAATATTCCCTTTACCTGCACCGAGGACGGCAGCTATGATGAGGTATATTACTGCACCGAATGCGGTACTGAGATTTCAAGAAAGAATATCTTGGTAGGCGCTGCTCATATTGACGGTGAGCCTATTGTTGAGGTTCAGGAGCCCACCTGTCTTGTTGCAGGTGTTACAAGAACCACGGTATTATGTGCTGTATGCGGTCAGCTCCTTAGAGAGACGGTCGTTCCCGGTGAGATCGGTGAGCATATACCCGGTGAAGCAGTAAAGGAAAATATTGTAGATGCAGGCTGTACTGAAGGCGGCAGCTATGATATGGTTACCCGTTGTACGGTATGTCAGTTTATTATTTCTTCCGAGCATTTTACCACTCAAGCAGGCGAGCATGACTGGGGTGATTGGGAGATCGTTACTCCCGTTACCTGTACTGAAAACGGTCTTGAGCAGAGAGTTTGTAAAAATGATCCTTCTCATAAAGAAGAGAATATAATAAGATCAAACGGTCATACGGCAGGCGAAACAAAAGAGGTCGAGAAGGTTGAGCCTTCCTGTATTGATCCCGGATATGTTGTAACCGTTACATATTGCTCTGTATGCGGCGGTGAAGTAGAGAGAACAAGAACAAATATTGCTGCCGTCGGTCATTCCTTCGGTGATTGGTATGTAAATGTTGAAGCCTCCTGTACCAAGGAGGGAGAAGAGATGAGAGACTGTAATAACTGTAATCACTCTGAGACTAAGGTCATTGAGATGAAGGATCATGATTATGAGTCTGTTGTAACTCTTCCCACCTGCACAAAGGACGGATATACAACATATGATTGTAAGAACTGTGATGCTTCATATATCGATGATGAAACCGGAATGCTCGGACATAAGAATGCAGATCCCGTAATCGAAAACGAAGTTGAAGCAGAATGTGAAAAAGAAGGCTCATACGATACAGTAGTTTATTGCTCAGTATGTAATGAAGAGCTTTCAAGAGTAAAGACAACAGTTCCCGCAAAGGATCACACAGAGGCTGCTGCAGTTATTGAAAACGAAGTTGAAGCAGAATGTGAAAAGGAAGGCTCATACGATACAGTAGTTTACTGTTCAGTATGTAACAAGGAGCTTTCAAGAGTAAAGACAACAGTTCCTGCAACAGACCATGATTGGGATGAGTGGCAGACTGTAACTCCTGCAACCTGCGGTGCAGACGGACTCGAAAAGAGAGTATGTAAGAATAACTCAGCTCACTATGAAGAAAATGTAATTAAGGCTACAGGTGAGCATGTATATGCAACAGAAGTTGATAGAAAGGACGCAACCTGCACAGAAGACGGCTATGTAATTATGGCTTGCGGATGCGGAGCAACAGAAAAGACAGACATCCTTTCAGAAGGTCATAAGGAAGCAGAAG
>JAFSGH010000062.1 GCA_017440965.1 Clostridia bacterium
GATCCTTTCAGGCTTTCTGCAATGATGTACGGCTTTGCCGTATGATATATGCCTTCGGCATATGATGTACACCTTCGGTGTATGATGTATTTGCTTCGCAAATATGTCGGGACCTGCGGTCGGCATTATATAGGAAAACAATCTTTCGGCAAGGTGCGAAGCACGAGCCGACATAGAGCGAAGCGGAAAAGATGCGGAGCATCTTCCTTCACATTTTCCGAAGGAAAATATTTCACCCGTCGAAGACGGATTTCACCGACGCAAAGCGTCGAGTTCACTCCTGCGAAGCAGGAATATCACTGCATAAATCCGTTTCGGATTTATGCTTCCCCGGGGGTTTTATGGCAGATTACACTAATCCCGGCGGATATCCTTACGGTATGCCGCACGGTTATGAAAATAAAAAAGATATCAAGCAGAGGATAAAGGATTATTTTCTTTCGGGAAGGTATATCTCTCTTACCGCCGTTATGTCCGTGACGGGGTTGGGACTTGTACTTTACCTTGTTTTTTCCATGCTCTATTCCTTTATTCTCAGGGGTATTCCTTCTGTGCTTGAAAGATACCTCAACGACTATATGTTCTCTACCGTAACAGAGATGCTTTACACGCTTGTTTGTGTGGGCGGCTCATTTGCTGCGGTATATTTCATACTGAAAAAAATGGGTATGTATAACGGAGCTCTTCCGTTTTCATCGCCCTATAATAAATCCGAGGCATTGATCCTTGTTGTCGCAGGCACGGGCATCTGCTTTGTGGGAAATCTTGCGACCAATTTCTTCGTTTCCGCAATGTCGGCAGTGGGCGTGGAGTTTGCATCCTATAGTTTTGCGCTGACGGCTTCTCATGAGCTGCCGCAGAACATCTTTGAATTTTTGTGTATGGTGCTTCACACGGCTGTCTTTCCTGCGGTTTTTGAGGAATTTGCCTTCAGAGGAGTGGTTATGCAGCCGCTGAGAAAATACGGAGACTGGTTTGCAATCTTTGTGTCAGCTTTTCTGTTCGGACTTGTTCACGGCAATATGACTCAGATGCCCTTTGCCATAATTGCAGGTGTGTCTCTCGGCTATTGCTCCACCGTCACGGGCTCTCTCTGGACGGGCGTTATCATTCACTTTTTCAATAATTTCCTCTCCCTGATAAATTCCTTTGCCAAGGAAATGCTCGGCAACGGAGAAACAATGCTGTTTTCACTTATCATAGTATACGGAACTATCCTTGTGGGTATTGTAGCACTCGCCTTTTATATCTACGGCAATCCGGACTTTCTCAGGCTTCGCCCAGGTATCTACGGAAGGCATAAGATAGGCCGTCTTGCCGCAATCTGCACTCTCGTACCTTCAATGACGATAGCTCTGATATGGCTTTTTGTAAATCTTGCTTCGGATATCACCCTCAGTTAGAAAAGGGGATAGCGAAAGCTCAGACGGAGGAATTATGGAGATCATTACTTCAAGAAACAATCCTTCCGTAAAAGCGGCAGCCTCACTTCGGGAGACAAAAGAGAGAAAAAGAACAGGTCTTTTTCTTTTGGAGGGGGCCCGCCTTTGTGCCGATGCCGCCTTGAACGGCGTGACGGTAACGGAATTTTTCGTGACAGAAAAAGCGGCGGAAAAATACGGTAAGGAATTTTCACTTCTTAAGGAACGTTCTGAAAGGAGCTTCTTTATAAACGAAAGCGTAGCGGAAAAGCTAACCGATACAAAAAATTCACAGCAATTTTTTGCTGTCTGCCGTGAGAAGGAGACCTCTCCCGTAATAGATACCTCGGGTATGTATGTGTTTACGGATAATATACAAAATCCCGATAATTTGGGTGCTATTGCAAGGACGGCAGAGGCTCTCGGTGCTGACGGTATTATAGTAAATTCAGGCTGTGATATACATTCTCCCAAGGCTCTTCGTGCTTCCATGGGTGCGCTCATAAGATTTCCCGTAATAAGGGCGGATGATATAAAGGCACTTTTGACGGAGCTTCGGGAAAAGAATATGCAGATACTGTCAAGCGTGGTAGATCCCGATGCCGCGAGCATCGCAGATCTTTCTTTTGTTAACGGCGGTGTCCTTGTCATAGGAAATGAGGGCAACGGTGTCAGCAAAGAGGTGCTTGAACTGTCCACCGGCACAGTCACGATACCTATGAAGGGGAAGGCAGAGTCTCTTAATGCTTCTGCTGCAGCTACCATTCTTATCTGGGAATTTATGAAAAACAAATGAAAGGACAAGGTGAAATGTTATGATTGAAATGATGGACTATATTTATTACATAATATGGTTTCACAAGGCTTTTGGCACGACTGCAAGAGGCAGAAAGGTGCTTGCATATTATAAGGGCGATTATGAAGCCTTATATATGGCTCTATTCCACGACCGCGAGGATTCGGGCTTTACCGACGGCGACAGAGATAAGCTTATCTATCACAGTGCCATCGATTCCGATTTTGAGGCTGTAAGATGCAATCTTGAGGGCTGGCACGCCGTTTCCTGCCTGTCCGAATACTATCCCAAAGAGCTTCTTAAAATAAAGGATTATCCCCACGTGCTTTTCTGCGACGGTGATATCGAGGTGCTTAAGGGCGATGTCAAATTTGCCGTTGTAGGCAGCCGCGATGCCCACGAGGATGCAAGAGTGGCCGCAAGAAATGCGGCGTATAATCTTGCAAAGTCAGGTTCTGTTATCGTCAGCGGTGCGGCTCTCGGTATAGATTCTGCCGCACATCTCGGTGCAATAGAGGCAAACGGCAGTACCGTTGGCGTTCTCGGCTGCGGACTCGGCTCCCGATATATGAAGAATATCGGTGATCTTTATGACAGGATAAAGAAAAACGGTGTCTTTATAACCGAAATGCTCCCCGATGCAAATCCCGCAAGATACACATTTGCCGAAAGAAACAGGATCATATCCGGAATGAGCAATGCCGTTCTTGTTGCAGGTGCAGATAAGGGAAGCGGTGCGCTCATCACGGCAACTCACGCTAAAAAGCAGGGACGCAGAGTTTTCGCCATGTCCCCCGAGATAGCTCCCGGAGAGGGCTGTAAGTCCCTTATAGCCGAGGGTGCAACGGTATTTTATAATGCGGGCGATATGGTATATCCTATGAGAGAGCTTTTCCCCGAGGGTGCTCTCAAAGAGGAATATCTGCTCTCCCCCGTAAGTGCCGCATTAAGCTCAGCTAAAAGCGAGGTGCTTGAGCTGCCCGTGTCAAAGACTCCCCGCCGTAAAAAGAGCGCTTCTGAAAAGACCTCATCAAAAAAGACCGAAAAGGCAGATAACGGAAAAAAGGCTAATGAAGACAATAAGCCTTCCGAGACCGTTCTTCCCGAGGATCTCAGCGAAGAGGCAGTAAAGCTTTACGGCCTGATCGGTGAAGAGGCAATAGGCGTTGACGAGCTTGTTAAAATGACAGGCTTTTCCGCAAGCCGCGTTCTTGTTTCGGTTTCCGAGCTTGAAAGCGAGCTTCTTATCACCGTATTACCCGGTAACAGAGTGGTAAGATCATAAAAAGCAAAAAACGATCGGTACTTTTTCACATTTCAGAAAGATCACTTCTGTAATGAAAAAGCTTATATGTCTCTCGGAAGTAAGCTTCTCAGAGGCGACCTTTTGAAAGCGGCAGATGCTTACAGCTGCACAGCCGTTTTCCTGACTGAAAAAATAATCAAATTCCAAAAAGGAAGAAATTAATATATGTCCAATCTTGTAATTGTAGAGTCCCCCGCAAAAGCAAAAACCATAAAAAAATATCTCGGTCCCGGCTTTGAGGTAAGAGCCTCCATGGGACATGTAAGAGACCTTCACGCAAATAAGCTCAGTGTCAATGTCAGCCGAGACTTTGAGCCTGATTACACGGTAATAAAAGGAAAGGAAAAGCTTATCGCCGAGCTTTGCGAGCTTGCAAAAAACAGTGATAAGGTCTATCTCGCAACTGACCCTGACCGCGAGGGTGAAGCTATCTCCTGGCACCTTGCCACTCTTTTAGGTCTTGATATGAACAGTCTCAACCGTGTCAAATTCAATGAGATAAACAAGACAAGTGTAAAAAACGGTATTGAAAATCCTTCAAAAATAGATATCGATCTTGTAAACGCTCAGCAGGCAAGAAGAATTCTTGACCGCCTTGTGGGCTACAGGCTCTCTCCCTTTATCTCTCAGAAGATAAGAAGAGGTCTTTCCGCAGGCCGTGTGCAAAGTGTTGCTCTTCGTCTTATCGTTGACAGAGAGGACGAGATAAAGAAATTCGTGCCCGAGGAATACTGGACTATAGATGCACTTTTGTCCGCTCCTCCCTCAAAAAGAAGCTTCACCGCCTCCTTCTGGGGGGATGAAACGGGTAAGATAAAGCTTACCGATAAGGAAAGCACCGAGCAAATCCTCAGAAAGCTTGACGGAGCCTCATTCAGAGTCTCCAAGGTGAAAAAGGGCATAAGAAAGAAACAGCCTTCACCTCCCTTTATAACCTCCACTCTTCAGCAGGAGGCATCAAAGCGTCTCGGCTTTACGGCAAAGAGGACCATGAAGGTGGCTCAGGAGCTTTATGAAGGCGTAGAGGTAGAGGGAATAGGCTCAGTGGGTCTTATCACCTATATGAGAACCGACTCTCTTCGTATCTCCGAGGAGTCCCGTGCTCAGGGTAATGAATTCATAAAGGCAAATTACGGTGAGAAATATCTCCCCGAAAAGCCCCGTTATTTCAAAACGAGAGATAACGCTCAGGACGGCCACGAGGCTATAAGACCTTCTATGGCAGAGCTTACCCCCGAAAAGGTAAAGGCATCCCTTACAAGCGAGCAGTATAAGATATATAACCTCATATGGTGCCGTTTTATGGCTTCTCTTATGGCAAACTGCCTTCAGGACACCACCAAGGCGGAGATAATTGCCGAAAGAGAGGGCATTGCGGATGAATACTGCATCTTCAATGCCTCAGGCTATACAGTCCGCTTTGACGGCTACACTGTCTTATATGACAATAATTCCGATGACGAGGAGGACGGCAAGTCCGTTCTTCCCGAGCTTTCCGAGGGCAAGGAATTAAAGCTTAAGGAAATAAAGGATGAACAGCATTTCACTCAGCCTCCCTTAAGATATTCCGAGGCATCCCTTATAAAGATGCTTGAGGAGACGGGAGTAGGCCGTCCCAGTACCTACGCTTCAATTCTTTCCATCATCCTTGACAGAGATTATGTTGTAAGAGAAAAGAAGCTTCTTGCTCCCACGGAGCTGGGCACTGCAATAGTCTCTCTTCTTAAGGATAAATTCCCGAAGATAGTAAACACGAAATTTACAGCAGGCATGGAAGCCGACCTTGATAAGATAGAGGACGGCGGATATGACTATATAAAAATGCTTCACGGCTTCTATGATGAATTTGAGGATACCCTCAAGAAGGCAAAAAGCTCCATGGAGGGTGTGAAGATAAGCCTTGAGGAGGATAAGACAGATATCCCCTGTGAAAAGTGCGGAAGAAATCTTGTTGTAAAGGTAGGCCGCTTCGGTAAATTCTTTGCCTGCCCCGGCTATCCCGAATGTAAATTCACAAAGCCCTTTGTTGTGGAGACCGAGGGACTTTGCCCCGTATGCGGAAATAAGGTGATCAGCAAGAAATCAAAGAAGGGACACACCTTCTTCGGCTGCTCAAATTATCCCGCCTGCACATTTATGACCTGGGACACTCCCACAAAGAATAACTGTCCTCAGTGCGGAAAAACTCTCTTCCGTTCAAGAGGAAATGTAATAAAATGCCTTGATGAAGCCTGCGGATATTCAAAAAAAGGCTCAAAGAAAGCAGATTCAGAAGATGAATGATCATATTACCGTAATCGGAGGCGGCTTCGCAGGTGTGGAAGCTGCTATGCAGATAGCAAAAAGAGGAATAAAATGCCGTCTTTATGAGATGAAGCCGGTAAGATTTTCCCCTGCACATAAAAGCGAAAAGCTCTGCGAATTGGTATGCTCCAATTCCTTCAAGGCCGAAAGGCCCGAATCCGCCGCAGGGCTTCTTAAAAATGAAATGGAGCTTTTAGGCAGTATCTGTGTCAGGACTGCAAAAAAGACTAAGGTGCCCGCAGGCGGAGCACTTGCGGTAAACCGTGACGAATTTTCGGATGAGATAACGGCCCTTATAGAAAATGAGCCTCTTATAGAGATAGTAAGGCAGGAAGTGACGGAAATTCCCCGTGAGGGCATTGTAATAGTGGCCGCAGGTCCTCTTGCTTCTGAGGCAATAAGCCGCGATATAAGAGAGCTTTGCGGTGAAAACTTAAGCTTCTACGATGCGGCGGCTCCCATAGTATCAGCCGACAGCATCGATATGACAAGGGCATTCACTCAGTCAAGATACGACAAGGGCGGAGCGGATGACTATATAAACTGCCCTATGAACAAGGCTGAATACGAGGAATTTCATAAGGAGCTTATAAATGCCGAAAGCGTGATACTTCACGATTTTGAAAAGGGCAGAGAGATATATGAGGGCTGTATGCCCATTGAAATTATGGCAAAAAGAGG
Source organism: Clostridia bacterium (assembly GCA_017440965.1). GTDB lineage: Bacteria > Bacillota > Clostridia > Oscillospirales > Acutalibacteraceae > RUG806. Next base: position 6,509 of record JAFSGH010000062.1, read on the forward strand.
CGAGAATACCATCCGCTTCGGACCTATGAAGCCCGTAGGTCTTGTCGATCCCGAGACGGGACACCGTCCCTGGGCGGTATTACAGCTTCGTAAGGAAAACAAGTCGGGAACTATGTATAATCTTGTAGGCTTTCAGACAAATCTGAAGTTCCCCGAGCAAAAGAGAGTATTTTCAATGATACCCGCTCTTAAAAACGCTCAGTTCGTCCGTTACGGAGTGATGCACAGAAATTCCTTCCTGAATTCCCCCAAAGTGCTTACAAGTGCCTTCAATATGAAGGAGCATCCCGATATCTTCTTTGCAGGTCAGATAACGGGTGTTGAGGGATATATGGAATCGGCGGCATCGGGCATAATTGCAGGCATCAATGCCGCAAGAAGATTTCTCGGAGAGGCCCCCGTGCTTCTTCCCGAAGACACGATGATAGGCGCTCTTTCAAGATATATAGAAGATCCCGAGACAAAGGATTTTCAGCCTATGGGTGCCGCAATAGGACTTCTTCCTCCCTTAGAGGAAAAAATAAGAGATAAAAGAGAACGCTACGGCAGAATATGCGAAAAGGCATTGAAGTCTGCCGAAGAGTATATCAAGCAGAATGACCTGATGCAGGATGAGGTAAAATGATGAAGGATCTGGAAAAAAAGATAGGATATGAATTCAGGGATAAGGGACTTCTGACCCTTGCACTTACTCATTCGTCCTATGCAAATGAGCGTCCCGGACGGGTGAATAACGAAAGGCTTGAGTTTTTAGGAGACTCAGTGCTTGGCTTTATAACGGCGGAATATCTTTTTTCCACCCTTACCGACCGTCCCGAGGGAGAGCTTACAAAGCTCAGAGCCAATGCGGTGTGCGAAAAGAGCCTTGCCGTCTTTGCAAACGAGCTGGGATTGGGTGAGTATATACTTCTGGGCAAGGGTGAAATAATGACGGGAGGCAGAATGCGTCCCTCCATACTTTCCGATGCCTTTGAGTCCGTCATTGCCGCAATTTACCTTGACGGCGGTATGGATAAGGCAAGGGAATTTGTGCTGAGATTTGTTTCGGGAAGCACCACCGACACCAGAAGTGCCACAGACTACAAGACCCTTCTTCAGGAAATTATACAGAAAAATCCCGATGAGCATCTTACATACTGCCTTGCCGCAGAAAGCGGACCTGCCCACGATAAGGAATTTACCGTAGAGGTCTATGTGAATTCAAACTGCATAGGCACGGGCACGGGACACTCCAAGAAAAAGGCCGAGCAGGCGGCGGCAAAGGAAGCACTTTCTCTTATGGGGATAAATTTATGAAGCATATAAATGTCTCACTTTTTGTGCCTCACCTCGGCTGTCCCAATTCCTGCATCTTCTGCAATCAGAAGACCATATCGGGAAAATGCGGTACGCTTACGGCAGAGGAAATAATTTCTGCGGCTGAAACCGCCGCGAAAACGCCCCACGATATAAATAACAGTGAGATAGCCTTCTTCGGTGGCTCATTTACGGCGATAGAAAGAGAGAAGATGATATTCTTTCTCCAGACGGCAAAGCCTTATATCGGTACTTATTTCGGCGGAATAAGAATATCCACCCGTCCCGACTGCATAAATGAGGAGATACTCGGCATCCTTAAGTCCTACGGCGTCACTGCGATCGAGCTTGGTGCCCAGAGCATGTGTGCGGATGTGCTTATAAAAAACGAAAGAGGGCATACCCCCGGGGATACCGAGAATGCCGCAAGGCTTATAAAGGAATACGGCTTTTCCCTGGGACTTCAGATGATGACGGGGCTTTACGGCTCCGATGAAGAAAAGGACAGATATACTGCAGAGGAGTTTATAAGATTAAAGCCCGATACCGTAAGGATATATCCTACGGTGGTGCTTGAAAATACGAAGCTTGAACAGCTTTATAAGGAAAATATCTATCAGCCTCCCAGGCTTTTCGACAGCGTGAAGCTATGCGCTGAGCTTCTTATGAGATTTCACGAAAACGGCATAAAGGTCATAAGACTGGGACTTCATTCCGGAGGAAATGTGGAGGAAGGCTTTGTGGCAGGTGTATATCATCCCGCCTTCAGAGAATTATGCGAGGGCGAGATATATAAAAAAATAATTGAGGAGAAAATTGCCTTTTGCGAGGACACGGACATAAGGGTGCTTGTGGCTTCAGGTGAGATATCGAAGGCAAACGGCCATAAGGGCGTAAACCGTGAGTATTTCAGAAAAAAGGGTAAAAATATAAAGGTCCTCGGAGACAGCACTCTGGGACAATATAATGTAATAATAATATAAGAGACAGTGTGTCTTTATATAAGACAGCGTGTCTTTTGTGAAAGGAAAAATAAAATGTATCTTAAAGCATTGGAGATGCAGGGCTTTAAGTCCTTCCCCGACAAAATAAAGCTCGAATTCGGTAAAGGCGTTACTGCCGTAGTCGGTCCTAACGGCTCAGGTAAAAGTAATATCGCCGATGCCGTAAGATGGGTTCTCGGAGAACAGTCCACAAAGTCCCTTCGAGGCTCAAAGATGGAGGATGTTATCTTCAGCGGTACAAAGGACCGCCGTCCTCAGGGCTTTGCCGAGGTAACATTAAAACTTGATAATTCGGATTCCACGCTCAATAATCCCGAAAAGGAGGTATCTGTCACAAGAAGATACTACCGCTCGGGAGACAGTGCATATCTTATAAACGGTTCTACCGTAAGACTTAAGGACGTGCACGAGCTTTTTATGGATACAGGTCTCGGCCGTGACGGCTATTCTATGGTCGGTCAGGGCAAGATAGAGGAGATGGTCTCCGCAAAGAGTGAGAACCGCCGTGATATGCTGGAGGAGGCGGCAGGAATCTCCGCCTACCGCTACAGACGCCAGGATGCCCTTAAAAGGCTCGATCAGGCAGAGGAAAATCTTGTCCGTCTCAGAGACATCGTGTCGGAGCTTCACTCCCGTGTCGGACCTCTCGAAAAGCAGAGCATAAAGGCTCAGCAGTTTTTAGTCTATGCCGCCGAGAAAAAGGAGCTTGAAATAGGTCTCTGGGTGCATACACTCAGTAGATCCTCGGGACTTATCCGTGAGACGGGACATAAAATAGAGGTTGCCCGTGCTCAGCAGGAGGAGGCAGGGGAGACTCTTATGAAGCTTTCAGAGTCCATTGATGCCGCGACCGAAGGCACAAGAGAGATCAACATCCGTATGGAGAGCATAAGAAACTCCCGTTCCCGTCTTGAGGAGCAGGCCTCGGCTCTCGATAATCAGGCAGCCGTTTATGAAAACTCCGTTTCTCATAACAATGAGACCGTGGAGCGTATAAAAAGAGATCTTGCGGCTGAGGATGTTACGGACGCGGATATCTTCAGAGAAATTGAGGAGACAGAAAAGCTCATAGCGGATATCGCAAGCGGTATCGACAGCGAAAAGCTCAGGCTTCAGGAGCTTTCAGATAAGCTTTCGGGACTTAAAAAGAGCGATGAGGTCTATGCGGATGAATATAACGCAATAAATGAAGAGCTGTCAGAGCTTGCTCTGGCACTTTCAAGAACGGAGATAATGATCTCCGCCGCCGAGTCCTCTTCAAATGAAATAGCCTCCCGCGTGGAAGCTCTCAGTGAGATAATAAAGGAAAAGAATTCTCAGCTTGATATAACGGAAAAGGAAGCCGAGGAATATAAGAAGCTTGCAGAATCAGCCGGCGAGGAATGCACCTCACTTACAAATGCCGTATCGGGACACGAGCTTCGTCTTAAAAAGGCTGAGGAAAGGTGCGACGCAAGAAAGAAGGATAACGAGGAGATAAAGCTCAGTCTCTTATCCGCAGAATCAAGGCTTAAATTTTTGCAGGATACCGAAAAAAATATGGAGGGCTATCAGGGCAGCGTAAAGGCAGTGCTCAAGGAGTTTTCAAGAGGAACGCTTACGGGAATAAGAGGTACTGTCTCAAGCCTTATCGAGGTTAAGGAGCAGTATCAGACAGCCATTGAAACGGCTCTCGGAAATGCAATTCAGGATATAGTAACAGACACGGAAAACGATGCGAAGAAGGCCATCAATATGCTGAAAAGCTCCCATGCAGGCAGAGCGACCTTCCTTCCCCTTAATGCCATAAAGGGAAGAATTCTTGAGGAGGACAGCCTTGAGGATCAGTACGGCTTTATCGATCTTGCATATAAGCTTGTGAGCGCAGACAGCATCTATTCGGAGATAATAAGATCGCTTCTGGGAAGAATCGCAGTCTGTGAGGATCTTGACTGTGCGGTAAATATCGCAAAGAAATATAATTATAAATTCAAGATAGTAACTCTTGACGGACAGGTCATAAACGCAGGCGGCTCAATGACGGGCGGCTCTAAGATATCAAATGCAGGCTTCTTGGCAAGAAGAACAGAGATCGAAAAGCTCAAGAAGGAATGCGAGACACTTGCGGACAAGGTAAGCTTCTCCTATTCGGAGCTTAAAAATGCCGCAGAGACCGCCGCCAAGGAAAAGGCAGACCTTGAGGGTGCAAGAGGAGAGCTTCTCAGAAAGCAGGAGGAAAAGGTACAGCTTGACGGCGAAGTCTCCGTAAGACAGCTTAAGATATCCGCACTGAATAAGGATATTGAAAATGCAAAAAGAGAGCAGGAATTCTCAGAGGAGAGGATCGAATACTTCAAGGAGAATATCTCAGTTGTCTCAGCCGAAAGAGACCGTCTCAATAAGGAAAAGGCACAAAGGGAAGAGGATATCGCCCGTCTTACAGGCGGAAGAGACTCACTTCTTCGCGAAAGAGAAAGGCTCAACGAGGAGATATCCGGGCTTAATATGAAGATAGTATCTCTTGTCAAGGAATCTGAGGCCGGCAAGGAGAAGATAATCTCTCTTAATAAGCGAATAGAAGCCGCAGAGGAGAGAAAGGAAGCTCTCAGAAATGAGATAAGGCTTCTTGAGGAAAAAAATTCTGCTCTTAAGGCAGATGCCGAAAGCACAAGGCAGGCGGCTTCAGCCGTAAGACAGCAGATATCCGAAAACGAGGACGAGATAAGAGGTCTTATAAGAAAGAGAGAGGAGCTCGAAAAGAGCGTCACCGATAACAGAGCTCTTGAAAAGACAAAGACAGAGGAAAGAGAAAAGATAAGCGGAGAGCTTATAAGGCTTGAGGAAAGAAAGGCTTATCTTGAAAGGGAACAGCAGGATATCGAGAGGAAGCTTTATGAGGAATATGCCCTCACAAGAAGAGAGGCAGAGGAGTCAACTCCCGAAATAGAATCCGTGCCCAAGGCTCAGAAGAGACTTTCAGAGCTTAAGGGACTTATAAAGGGACTCGGAAGTGTCAATGTTTCAGCTATTGATGAATATAAGGAGGTCCTTTCAAGATACGAATTCCTTTCAGGTCAGGTAAATGATGTAGAAAAGTCCAAGAGAGAGCTGCTTAAGATGGTAGAGGAGCTTACCTCTAAAATGGCAGAGCAGTTCCGTGACCGCTTTGATGCCATAAATAACGGCTTCAAGGAGACCTTTACGACGCTCTTCGGCGGCGGCAGTGCAGAGCTCATACTTGAGGATGAAAACGATATCCTCGAATGTAACATAGAGATAAAGGCTCAGCCTCCCGGAAAGAACGTAAAATCCATGTCACTGCTTTCTGGCGGTGAAAAGGGACTTACCGCTATAGCACTGTTATTTGCTATCCTTAAGGTAAGACCTGCACCGTTCTGCATCTTCGACGAGGTCGAGGCAGCTCTTGACGATGTAAACGTTTTAAGATATGCCCAGTATGTAAGAATGATGACGGAGGATACTCAGTTTATTCTTATCACCCACAGACGAGGCACCATGGAGGAGGCAGATATGCTCTACGGTGTCACCATGCAGGAGCACGGCGTATCAAAGCTTCTGGAGCTGAAGACCGCGGAAATGGTCGAAAAGCTGAAGCTTGAGGAGTAAGAATCAGGAATCAGGAATCAGGAATTCTTTTTTCTTGTCCGTGATTTTGTGATCCGTAAATAAAAAATATGTAAACCGTTAAGGAGTAATTATGGGATTATTCAGTAAGATAAACTTCGGTCTCGGAAAGACCAGAAATAAGATGGCGGGCGCCATCGATGAGATGCTCGATGCCTTTGATTCCTTTGAGGACGATCTTTTTATAGAGCTTGAAGAGATACTTGTTATGTCCGATGTAGGTGTCAATACTGCCGTTCAGGTGGTCGAGGAATTAAGAGCAAGAGTAAAGAGCGAAAAGATAAAAAGCACCGCAGAGGTAAAAAAGGAGCTTCAGAATATTATTGCTGACCTTCTTTACGGCGGTGAGGATATGGGACTTGTCACAATTCCCTCTGTAATTCTTGTCATCGGTGTAAACGGTGCGGGAAAGACCACAAGCATCGGTAAGATGGCGGCTATGTATAAGGCACAGGGCAAGAAGGTCATCTTAGGTGCCGCCGACACCTTCCGTGCCGCCGCTATAGATCAGCTTGATGTATGGGCAAAGAGAGCGGATGTTGATATCATAAAGCATAAAGAGGGTGCAGATCCTGCCGCAGTCGTCTATGACACCATTCAGGCAGGTATTGCAAGAGACTGTGACATAATCATCTGCGACACGGCAGGAAGACTTCATAATAAGAAAAATCTTATGGACGAGCTTGCAAAGATATACCGCGTATGCGATAAGGAGCTTCCCTATGCCGACCGTGAGGTGCTTTTGGTCCTTGATGCCACAACGGGACAAAATGCCGTAAATCAGGCAAAGGAATTTATGAATGTTGCAGAGCTTACGGGTATCGTTCTCACAAAGCTTGACGGTACGGCAAGAGGCGGTGTCGTTCTTTCCATCAAGAATGACCTGAAATTACCCGTTAAATTCATAGGTGTAGGCGAGGGCATTGACGATCTTCAGCCCTTCTCACCCTCAGCATTTGCAAAGAGCTTATTTGAAACTGCAAGCGAAAAAGACCTTAATGAGGAAGGGGATTCTTTAAGTGAACTTGTTAACTCTGAAGACTACATTAACTACACTCCGCAAGAAGACAGTGAAGACGGCGCCGAAGCTCTTAAAGCTTTATTTACGGAAGTCTTCGGGGAAATTGCCGACAGTGAAGCAGACGGTGAAGACAGCGGCGAAGGCACAGCTTATGAGGGACAGGAAGACTCCGCTTATGAAGAAGACGGAGCTGAAGACTCTGAAGGCGGCTCAGAAGCAGCAGAAGAATATAACGAAGAAGCACCTGAAGAAGCACCCGAAGCAGAGGAAAACAGCGGCTCTGAAGGCGAGGACTATGAGGAACAAAAGAAAGCTGAAGGCTTAAGAATAGCCGCCGAGAAGGCAGAGGCTGAAAGAATAGCCGCCGAAAAGGCAGAGGCTGAAAGAATAGCCGCCGAGAAGGCACAAGCCGAAAGACTTGCCGCCGAAAAGGCAGAAGTCGAAAGAATAGCCGCCGAGAAGGCAGAAGCTGAAAGAATAGCCGCCGAGAAGGCAGAGGCTGAAAGAATAGCTGCCGAAAAGGCAGAGGCTGAAAGAATAGCCGCCGAAAAGGCAGAGACTGAAAGAATAGCCGCCGAGAAGGCAGAAGCCGAAAGAATAGCCGCCGAGAAGGCAGAGGCTGAAAGAATAGCCGCCGAGAAGGCAGAGGCTGAAAGAATAGCCGCCGAAAAGGCAGAGGCTGAAAGAATAGCCGCCGAGAAGGCAGAGGCTGAAAGAATAGCCGCCGAGAAGGCAGAGGCTGAAAGAATAGCCGCCGAGAAGGCAGAGGCCGAGAGAAAGGCTGCCGAGGAAGCTAAGAAGGCAGTTGAAAATAAGACCGACTCCGATGACGAGGGCGGTAAGAAGAAGAGGAGAGGTTTCTTTGGACTTTTTAATCGCCACTCATAATATGAAAAAAAGAGAGGAGCTTCACAGAATTCTGTCTCCTCTCGGTATAAGCGTGTTTCTTGATTTTGAAAAGGGCATAGAGCTTTCCGATGTAGAGGAGACGGGGGAGACCTTCCGTGAGAATGCTCTTCTCAAGGCACGTTCCGGCTGTAAGGAATCGGGTATGCCCTGTATAGCGGACGATTCGGGACTTGTGGTGGATGCACTTGACGGAAGACCCGGTGTATACAGTGCAAGATATATGGGCGAAAGCACCCCCTACAGTGAAAAAATGGCAGGTCTTATAAAGGAGCTTGAGGGTGTTTTAGATGAAAAAAGAACGGCACGCTTTGTCAGTGTTGCCGCAGTAAGCTTTCCTGACGGCAGAGAATATACCGTTGAGGGTAAGTGCGAGGGAAAAATAGGCTATGAGCCCAAGGGCGAAAACGGCTTCGGCTTCGATCCCGTATTTATGGTAGGAGACCGCTCATTTGCCCAGCTTTCTGCTGAGGAAAAGGACAGCATCAGTCACAGAGGAAATTCTCTCAGGGCATTAAAAGAAAAATTAAGTGAAATATTATAAAGAGGTAAAAATATGACAAGTAAAGAAAGAGCTGCTTTAAGAGGTCAGGCAAATACACTTGATGTGCTTTTTCAGGTAGGAAAGGGCGGTATCTCCGACACTCTTATCGAGCAGACAGACGGTGCTCTCAGAACAAGAGAGCTGATAAAGCTTCGTGTTCTCACGGAGACGTCACCCCTTTCACCCCGTGAAGCCGCAGAGGAATTGGCTGCTAAGACGGGCAGTGAGGTAGTCCAGGTAATAGGCGGAGTTATGGTATTATACCGCTATAATCCCAAGCTTCACGAGGAAAAGCCTAAGACCTCGGTAAAGAAAAAGGCAAGTGCCGCAGATGAGAGAAAGAAAAAGTATAAGGCTGCCGCAAAGAAAAAATCTCCCTTTGAGGACAAAAAGGGCAGAGACAAGCGTCTTCCCAAAAAGACTTCAAAATGAGTATATGTATATTCGGAGGAAGCTTCGATCCCGTGCACAGGGGACATAAAAAGCTTGCCTTATATATAACAGAAAAGCTCGGTGTCGGAAAAATGCTCATTATCCCTGCCGCTATGTCACCCTTTAAGGAAAGCACGGGCGCATCCGAAGAGGAAAGGCTCAGTATGTGCCGTCTTGCGTTTTCAGAGGAGTGCTTTTTTGTCTCGGATATAGAGATTTGCCGCGGCGGAAAAAGCTATACCGTCGATACCGTAAAAAAAGTCAGAGAAATGTACCCTGATGAAAAAATATACCTTCTTATAGGCTCTGATCAACTGCTTCATTTTGATAAGTGGTATCGCTTTTCCGATATCCTTGAAGCTGTCACGCTCCTTTGTGTATCAAGGGAAGAGGGCGTAAAAAAGGAAGAACTTGAGAAATTTGCCGACACAAGGCTCAGAATCTACGGAGAATGTAAGATAGTTGATTTTGAACCCTTTGAGATATCCTCCACGAAAATCAGAAAAATGATCTCTGAGGGAGAGGATGTATCGGAATTTATCGATAAAGAGGTTTATTCATATATCAGGGAAAAAGGAATCTATAAAAATGTATAACGAACAAGCAGTGCTTAAAGATATAAGAGAGAGGCTTTCCGATTTTCGGTATTATCATTCTCTTGAGGTTGCAAAAAGTGCAGGAAAATTAGCGGAAAAATACGGCTGTGATCCTGAAAAGGCGTATATTGCAGGTCTTTCCCACGATGTGTTGAAGGAGCTTTCCGAGGAGGAATATTTTAAGATATTTTCTGAAAGCGGTATCTCCCTTACTGCTGTGGAAAAGTCCGCACCCAAGCTCTGGCACGCCATGGCAGGAGCAGAGTATCTTAAAAAATACGGCTTTTCAGAGGATATTATTTCTGCCGTAAGATATCATACTACAGGTAAAGAGGGTATGAGTCTTCTTGAAAAGATACTTTTCGTTGCAGATTTTATCTCCCTTGACAGAAGCTATAACGGCGTGGATGATATGCGAAAAAGAGCGGAAATTTCCCTTGAATACTGTATGGAAGAGGGACTTCGCTTCACGATAGAGGAGCTTGCCGCTAAAGATCTCCCCATTCATCCCGACACCGTAGCCTGCTATAATGAAATTCTTATGATAAAAAGAGGTTAAAACTATGGATAAAAAACTTGAAACTATTATAAAAGCACTCGACAGCAAGAAGGCTGTTGAAATAACGGCTCTTCAGGTAGGCTCTCTTACTATAGTTGCAGATTATTTTGTAATTGCCGCAGGTAATTCAAATACTCAGGTAAGAGCCCTTGCCGATGAAGTCGAATATCAGATGGGACTCGAGGGCTATGAGGTCCGTCAGATAGAGGGAAGATCCACAGGCTGGATACTTCTTGACTATCACGATATCGTGGTCCATGTATTCTTACAGGATCAGAGAGAATATTATAATCTTGAAAAGCTCTGGGCAGATGCAACTCCTATGGACATCTCCTCACTTGTAACGGAATGAGAAATACTGCGTATAATATAAGCAGATATTTTTCGGAAAGTGAGGTTTTTGAGGTATGGAAATGAAGATAGGAGATATAAATGTAAATTATTTCCTGCTGGGAGAAAATGCCGCCGCGGATGAAGCCGTTGTGATGCTTCACGGCTGGGGGGCAAATATTGAGCTGTTCAGAAGCAGTGCGGAATTTATCGCAACAAAATATACGGTTGCCGCCTGCGATATGCCGGGCTTCGGTGAAACTCCCGAGCCGCCGACAGACTGGGTAGTGGATAATTATACGGATTTTGTAATTGAGTTTATAAAAAAGCTCGGTCTTAAAAAGGTCATCCTCTTAGGTCATTCCTTCGGCGGAAGAGTGATCATAAAGCTTTGTAACAGAAAAGCTCTTCCCTTTGAGATAAGCCGTCTCATCCTTGTGGATGCGGCAGGCATCAGACCTGAAAAGACGGCTGAACAGCTTAAGAAGGAAAAGATAATGAAGCTTGGTAAAAAGCTTCTCGGTGCTTTTCCGAAATTGCTTGAAAAAATGCAGTCAATGGTAGGCTCTGCCGACTACAGAGCGGCAAGCCCCATGATGAAAAGAGTGCTTATAAATGTAGTAAATGAGGATCTTTCCCATCTTCTTCCCTCAATAAAGCAGGAGACCTTACTTATATGGGGCACCCTCGACACCGCCACTCCCTTGAGCGACGGTGAAAAAATGGAGCAGCTTATCCCCGATGCGGGACTTGCAAAAATAGAGGGCGTCGGACACTTCTCCTTCCTTGAAAGTCCCGTGGTTTTCGAAGCGATCCTCGAATCCTACCTTGAGCTGTAATTCTGAGGCCGGAATGAGGTCGGAGGAAATTCGGAATCCGATACAAATTCGGAATCCGGAAATATCGCAGGAAAGCTCCCGTCCCTAAGTTCGATGTGCCGAAGGCACGAGCCATAGAGCGTAAGCGGAGCAAGAGGCTTCAGCGTCTTCCGACATTATTCATTATTCATCATTCATTATTCATTATTCATTTTTTTTATCATATTACCGGAGGCTATTATGGTACCTTATTTACAGCTGCTTTTCGGAGCAATTTCCCTTGCGGCGATTTACAGTGTGTTTAAATCCTCGCTTTTCAATATGCATATGTTCCAGCTTAACGGCTACCGTTTTACGACGCACATAGGCTGGATAAGAAAAAACCTCGGAAGATTTGCGGTGGAATACATAGTTTTCGCCCTCTCCCTTACGGGGATAATAACCTATGCCCCTCTTATGGGCTTTTGCGCCTTAGCTCTTCTTATTGCAGTTATTGCCTGCGCTGTAGAAAACAGAAATAAGCCTCAGAAGAAGCCTCTTGTATACACTCCCCGTGTAAAGAGAATGCTCGCAACCTCTCTTATCCTTTATGTGCTTATTTACCTTCTCGCAATTTACTGCCTTACAACGGACAAAAAGAATCTCTCCTTCCTTGTTTTGGGCCTTGCAGTGGCTTTCTCTCCCTTTATGTGCATTATCGCAAATGCGGTGAATAAGCCCATCGAAAAATGCGTAAATCTCTATTATCTCAACGATGCCAAGAAAATGCTGAGGCGTCAGCCGGAGCTTCAGACCATAGGCATCACGGGCTCATACGGAAAGACCAGCGTTAAGTTCTATCTTTATACGATCCTTCGTGCCTGGACGGATACTCTCGTCACTCCCTCAAGCTTCAACACCCCTATGGGTATAGTTATAACCGTCAGAAGATCCCTTAAGGCAGTCCATAAGATATTCCTCTGCGAAATGGGTGCAAAATGGGTAGGTGATATCAAGGAGCTTTGCGATATAGTCCATCCGAAGCACGGTATCATCACCGCCCTCGGCGAACAGCACCTTGAATCCTTCGGCTCAAAGGAGAATATCATAAAGACAAAGTACGAATTAAGCGATGCACTTCCCGAGGACGGAAGACTTTATGTAAACTACGACAATGAGACCATAAGAAAAAATCCTCCCTCCCGTCCCTTTATCACCTACGGCACCTCTCCCGACTGCGATTATTATGCTTTTGATGAAAAGGTATCCGCAACGGGTACGGTGTTTACTCTTCGTGCTCCCGATAAAACGGAGTACACCTTTGATACAAAGCTTTTAGGACATCACAATGTCATCAATATAACAGGTGCGATCGCCGCCGCCCACGGCTTCGGTATGCCCCTTTCTGAAATGAGAAGATATGTAAGGCGTATTGATGCTGTGCCTCACCGTATGCAGATAGTAAACAAGGGTGAGGTCACAATAATCGACGATGCCTTCAACTCCAACCCCGCAGGCTGCCGTGCCGCACTTTCCACCTTAAGGGAAATGGACGGCACAAGAATTCTTGTCACTCCCGGTATGGTAGAATTAGGCGGAGAGGAGCATAAGCTCAATAAGGAGTTCGGCTCCTTTGCGGCAGACTGCTGTGATTATATCGTTCTTATCGGTAAAAAGCAGACGCTTCCCATAAAAGAGGGTATCGACGAAAAGAAATTCCCCGCAGACAGAGTCATTATCTTTGAGGAATTCACCGAAGCAATGAAAACACTTTATGCCATGAAGACCGATAAAAAGAAGATAATTCTTCTTGAAAACGATCTTCCCGATAATTATTAAGAAAGGGGGATAGCATTATGAAAATAAGAGTAGGTGTATTTTTCGGCGGAAAAAGCGTTGAGCACGAGGTCTCCGTAATTTCCGCTTTGCAGGCAATTGCTTCAATTCCTGCCGATAAATATGAGGTCATCCCCGTATATATAACAAAGGAAAATGAATTCTACACAAGCTTCGAATGCTCCTGCATCGAGGAATATTCCAATATCCCCGCCCTTATAAAAAAGAGCACAAGATGTATCCTCATAAACGAGGAGGGCAGAACAAAGCTTGTGCGCTACCCCTTTAAGAAAACCGGCTCAAATGTAATTAGCGAGCTTGATGTTGCCTTCCCCATAGTGCACGGCACCAATGTTGAGGACGGAACATTACAGGGTTACCTCAAGCTTACTGGTATCCCGTATGTCGGCTGTGATGTCACAGCCTCCGCCGTGGGTATGGATAAATATGTTATGAAGACCGTACTCAAGGACAACGGCGTGCCCGTGCTTGACTGTATCAGATTTATTGCTTCCGATTTCTCAAATCCCGATGCCTGCATAAAAAAATGCGAGGAAAAAATCGGCTATCCCGTTGTTGTAAAGCCTGTAAACTTAGGCTCATCCGTAGGTATAAGCCTTGCTTCAAACAAGCAGGAGCTGTTTGATTCTCTCGAAAACGCCTTCAGATATGCCACCGTTTTACTTGTAGAAAAGGCAATAACCGACCTTGTGGAGATAAACTGCTCCGTTCTGGGAAACAATGAAAGTGCAGAGGCAAGCGAGCTTGAACAGCCCATAAGCTTCGGAAAGATACTCGACTACACCGCAAAATATCAGAAGGGTGCAGTCAGCCCCGAGGAGACTGAGGAGCTTAAAAAATTAGTTGACGAAATCATAAATAATCCCATAAATATAGAAAATGAGCTTAAAGGTGATAAGTCGATCACCGTAAGCGAGGACGGAAGAGTTGTCAAAAAGGGCGTAAGCGTTCTGAATTATGACCGCTCGGTTCAGCTTACAGCATTTGATGCGGCAAAGCTTTCAAGGCTCAAAACCGCAAGACCTGCCAAGGCTGCCGCAGGTATGGCAAGCCTTTCAAGACTTATTCCCCCCAATATGTCCGAGGAAACAAGGGCATATATACGCTCCCTTGCGGTAAAGGCATATACGGTGCTTGGCTGTAACGGACTTTCAAGAATCGACTTTATGATAGACAGAAAAACAAATAAGGTCTATCTCAATGAGATAAATACGATTCCCGGCTCTCTGTCCTTCTATCTCTGGGCACCGCTCGGTGTAAAATACGGCACGGTGCTTGATGCTATGATAGAGCTTGCTCTTAAAAGACAAAGAGAGGAAGAAGCAATAGAGTTCTCCTTCGACTCCGACATTTTAAGAAACTTCGCAAGAGGCTCAAAGGGAGCAAAGGGAACAAAGGGTACAAAGGGCAGTAAGATGTAAGTAAAAATACTGGTGGTTTTATGAAAAATGATATGTTATTAAGGCGTAAGCTTGAAAAGGAGCTTTCTTTTGAAAATGTACCTGTTGCATTCAGCTTTGACGGACTTAAAAACGAGGGACTTTCTCCGGATCTTCGTCCTTCGGTGAGGAGCTTTTCCTGCGGCAGTGATGTGAATGTCACAGAGTTTACCGCCATTGCCGCAAAGGGAATGATACTTTCCGTGCGTAAGACCTCATATGCTGATTTCCCCGTTACCGAATGGGGTGCGGATATGCAGAGCTTTGCAAGGGCTGATTCCGAGATATTATCGGATTTTGCAATTACCTCGGTATTAATGGGCAGCTCTCCCGTGCTGAGCTACGGCAACGGTGACACGAGAAACGGTGAGCTCTTTCAGCGCTTTACCGAGAAAGTGGATAAGGAAATAATAATTTCTCCCGATTTTTGCCGCGGTGCGGACGGTGCGTCTCCCTTTATGACGCTGAAATTCTCCGAATATACTGTAAAGCTTGGCATCGGCTGGCCGGGTAAATGGAAAATGGTATTCACTCCCGTTGATGGCGGTGTCAGATACACCCTTACTCAGGCAAGATGCCGTATGAGGCTTCATCCGGGAGAAACGATGAGAACACCGAATCTCACTCTTCTTTATTGCTCCAAAGATGAAACGGCTGCAACAAATCTGTGGAGAAGATTTTTCTTAAAGCATATCCTTCCCGTCGGAAAAAACGGTGAGAAGGTATCTCCCGTTATGTTCCTTCATACACACAGAATAGGCGGCTACGGTGAATTTGAGGGCATTACCACAGAAAATCAGCTTGAAGCCATTGATACCTATATAAGAAAGGGACTGAAGCCCGATGCCTGGTGGATAGATGCAGGCTGGTATCCCTGCGAGCACAGCTGGTGGAATGTAGGAGACTGGACTCCCAATCCCGAGCAGCTTCCCGACGGCTTCAGACCGATATCCGATAAGCTTCACGAAAAGAATATAGATCTTCTTGTATGGTTTGAGCCTGAAAGAGTTATGGAGGGCTCGAAGATGGATTTCCTGCACCCCGAATGGTGTCTTAAGGCACATAACAGCGAGGGTGAGGAGGAGAAATGCCGTCTTCTTGATTATTCGGATCCCGAATGCTTCGATTTTATATTAAAGCTTCTTGATGCACATATTAAGACGGGCGGTATAGATATCTACCGTCAGGACTTCAACTTCACTCCCGATAAATATTTTGAGGAAAATGAAGAAGAGGACAGAATCGGTGCAAGAGAGAATCTTCATATGCAGGCAGTTTTAAGGCTGTATGACGAGCTGTTAAAAAGAAATCCCGGTCTCATTATAGATAACTGTGCCGCAGGCGGTACGAGAAACGAAATGGATATGATGAGAAGAAGTGTGCCTATGCAGTATACGGATATGCATATTGATGAGGCACAGAAGAGACTCTTCCATTATTACGAGATGTTCTCCTGGATACCGTATTTCCGTGCTCACGCAAAGGAAGGGGATGAGAGATTCCCCAATAAGCGCAATCTTGACGAATTCTCATATCTTTGCGCAATGACACCTGCAGTTACGGTGTGTCTCGATTATTATGAGGGTGAGGGAGTATTCAATACCGCAAGGAAGATGCTTCCCATATGGAGAAAAGCGGCTCAGTATGAGCTTAACGGTGATTTCTATCAGCTTACTGACAGAGACAGCGGTTGGTACGGTGTGCAGTTTCATAATGAGGTTGACGGGAGCGGCTTCATCGAGGTCATAAGGACTTCTGATGCCAAGGAAGCACATATAAATGTAAAGCCCTATATTCTTCCCCATACAAAGTATGTTTTCAGAAATCCCGTTTCGGGAGATATAAAGCGCGGAGACAGCACGGGACTTGACGGCGGCTTTACCTTCTATAATCCCGCAAGAAAAGGCGAGATATGGTTTTATACTACAGAAAAAAAGGATAATATATAATGGCAAGGTTTATTACTCTTTGCTCCTCATCGGGAGGAAACAGTACATATATCGGCACTGCTACCGAGGGTGTGCTTATTGACGCGGGCACCAATAACAAGCAGCTGACGCTGGCGCTTCACAATGCCGGCATTTCCGATGAGAGCATAAAAGCAATTTTCTTAACGCACGAGCACGGCGACCATATAAGTGCGCTCAAGGTCTTTGCCGGAAAAAGAAATATTCCCGTATATGCCACGGGCGGTACTCTTTCGGGGCTTATGAATCTGGGACTTCTTGACGGAAGATTTCCCTATGAAAAGCTGATGAATGAGGGAGTGAGCATCGGAAATATGCACATCTCCCATTTTCCCACCTCTCACGATGCAAAGGAAAGCTGCGGCTATGTTATAGAGCTTCCCGACAGAAGAGTGGGTGTATGCACCGATACGGGAAAGGTCACGGGAGAGATATTGAGAGCTCTCGGTACCTGTGATATGGTGCTTTTGGAGTCAAATTACGATGAGACTCTTCTTGATTTCGGCCCTTATACCATGGCGCTTAAGGCAAGAATACGCTCTGATATCGGTCATATGTCAAATCCTCTTTGTGCTTCAACTGCAAGAGAGCTGCTGTCAATGGGCGTAAGACGCTTTGTGTTGGGGCACTTAAGCCGTGAAAACAACACTCCCGACAGAGCCTTTTCCTGCACCAATGCCGCACTCAAGCACACGGGTGCCGAGGAAGGAAGAGACTATATTTTAGATGTTGCCCCCGTGGGCAGTATGGATAAATGTATTATTTTTTAAGTAAAGAGTGAAGAGATGCAGACGGTAAGTATAATAAGCGTGGGAAGACTCAAGGATGCCTTTTTTGAAATGGCATCAGACGAGTATCTCAAAAGGCTCAAGGCATATGCAAGGGTGAATATTATTGAAATAAAAGCAGGCGTACTCCCCGAAAATCCCAAGGAAGCCGAGATAAACGCGGTGCTTGAAAAGGAGGGGGAGGAAATACTCAAAAAGATCCCTCCCTCAGCAAAGGTCATCTCTCTTTGCATAGAGGGAAAGCTTTATTCCTCTGAGGATATGGCAAGGCTTTTAAGCGATAGCGCCCTTTCGGGCATATCTCATATAGTGTTCATAATAGGCGGCTCATACGGTCTTCACGATAAGGTGAAAAATGCCTCTCACATAAGGCTTTCAATGTCAAAGATGACCTTTCCCCACCGCCTTGCAAGAATAATGCTTCTTGAACAGATATACAGAGGCTATAAGATCAACAGTAACGAATCATATCACAAATAGCTATGAAAACAATGAATTCCTACTGCCGTGAAAGGTACGGTAAAAAACTTTATAAGCTTTCCCTTGACGGGGGATTTACCTGCCCTAACCGCGACGGCACGAAGGGATATGACGGGTGTATCTTCTGCTCCGCTTCAGGCTCAGGGGACTTTGCCGAAAAGGGCGGGGATGTTTATTCTCAGATAGAAAGAGCAAAAAAGAGAGTTGAACATAAAAACAAGGGCGGCGGTTACATCGCCTATTTTCAGGCATTTACCTCCACCTATGCTCCTATAAAAAGGCTGAGAGAGCTTTTTTATGAAGCGATAGATCACCCCGATATCGATGTGCTGAGCATTGCCACCCGTCCCGATTGCCTTCCCGAGGAAACACTTGAGCTTCTTGAGGAGCTTAATAAGATAAAGCCCGTATGGGTAGAACTGGGACTTCAGACCTCAAACAGGGAAACGGCTGAGTATATAAGACGGGGCTATGAAAACGAGGTCTACGAAAAAGCCGTAAGCGAGCTTCATAAGAGAAGCATTTATGTGATAACCCATATGATAATAGGTCTTCCCGGTGAAGACATCACCGATATGAAGGACACGCTTTCATTTATAATAAAAAACAAGAGCGACGGCGTTAAGCTTCAGCTGCTTCATATCTTAAAGGACAGCGGTCTTTATACCGAATATCTGAACGGTAAAGTAAAGGCATTGGAAAAGAAAGAATATCTTGCTGTTCTTGAGGAGCTTCTTCCTCTTATTCCTGAGACTATGGCGGTGCATCGGCTCACGGGGGACGGAGACAAAAGAAAGCTTGTTTCTCCCTTATGGAGTGCCGACAAAAAGGATGTGCTCAACAGCGTCAACGCACTTGTAAAAAGGCTTGAAAGGGAAAACGAATATATTTTCCGCCCCATAAAAAAAGAGGAGATACCTCAGATGTTCTCCATTATTCTCGACAGAATGAAATGGATGGACAAGGTGGGTATAAGGCAGTGGAATGTGACTTATTATGATGAGGTCTATCCCATAGAATACTACGAAGAGCACCGCCTTGCAGGTGAGGTATTTGTGCTGGAAAAGAAAGCTGACGGCAGTATTGCAGCCGCCGCAGTTCTGAAAAATGAGGATGAACGATGGGAGAATGTTTCCTGCTACCGTGAAAGATCAGCCTTTTATCTTCATAATTTTGCCTCGGTCATCGGTGAAAAGGGGGCAGGTTCCGTATTTCTTTCCCTTGCGGAAAAATATGCAAAAAGCGTCGGTAAGGAGTGCTTGCGCCTTGACAGTGCCGATGATAACGAAAAGCTCTCTGCCTATTATACCGAAAAGGGCTACCGTGCCGTAGGTCACTGCGTTGACGGGCTTTATTCGGGCACGCTTCGCGAAAAGCAGCTTTAAGACAGAACTTTCCTTACGGAAAGCTTTATAGGATAGATCAATGGTTTCTTACGGAAGGCTTTATATGATAGATCAACGGTGCTTGCGGAAAATCAATGAGATAATATCGGCTCTGTTTTGCCGTAATATTGCATTTTCTGACCTTTGCCGACAGACCGTACGAAGTTTTAAGGTACAAAGCGTTTGAATTCTCCGAGCCGGTTTTTTCAGCGATAAGTGTTTATATTTATTAAATAAAATATTGCACAATTGTGTTATTTGTGTAAATTTTACGAATTTGTGAAAAATTTAGTTAAATTTGCTATTGTGTTGTATTTATGATTATGATATGATGATAATGAATTAATACCTATATTTGAAAGTGAGGTGCAGTTTAATGGAAGGCCCTATCCTTAACATTTCATCTGAGCAGATCATGGACTTTATCGAGAAGCTTCTCGGTGTATTCAAGAAGGTATTTGCATGGCTCGGTATTCTTATTCTCCCCGAAGACGGTGAATACGACTATCCCACAGAGGGAACTACAGAAGATCCTGCTGTAGGCGCATAAATTAAAATTAATTCAGAGGTGTAATTATGGTATTCGATTTTTCAATGTCAATTGAAGACTGGAAAGGTCTTTTTCAGCAGCTTATCGATATCCTCGTAAATTTCTTTAACAGACTCGGTATCAAGCTTTTTGCTGATGAAGAAGCAACTGCTCCCGAAGAAGCAACAGAGGAAACAACAACATTATAATAAATTCACTTATGTGTTTTTGTTTTATCATTTTTTAAGGAGGTGTACAAAGAATGGAAGATTTATTCAAGGCATTTCTCGACTTTATGACTGATCTTTTTGCAGCTCTCAGTGAGTTCCTCGGAAAGAACCTCGGTATCGGTGATATCATAGGCAGTCTTGAAGGTGTTGTCGGCGGTGAAGAAGATACAACTGCTGATGCTGAATAATAGAAAAAATTATCTGATTTTTTAATAAGAGGTGAAAATATAATGTCAAGCTTTGATTTTACAGCTCTTCTCAAGTTTCTTGGTGCTCTTTTTGATGCTTTTATGAAGCTCGCAGAAAAGCTCGGCTTTAGCTTCGGCGGCGATGAAACAGAAGGCGAAACAGAAGGCGAAACAGAAGCAAACGCATAATTTATTAATTATGTAAAGAAAAACCGACGGAAAACCGTCGGTTTTCTTTTTTTCCCTTTTCACGGAAAAAAGGACTGCATCAGCATCAGCTTTCCGATGCTCTGATACAGTCCTTTTTTTTTGTCTGCAGCTTTTGTCTGCGTTTTTATGCTCTGCTGCTTTGTGTCAGCGCAAGCCCTTGTGGTTCAGCCTTCTTTACTGTTGCCGCTTTATTTTCCGTTTTTATCCTGTCCGGTACGGAATATGTAGGAGCATCCTTCAGAAGCTCTGCCTGTCTCTCTTTCTCTTCAATAATTCTGTACTTTTCATAAAGGTTTTTTGCAAGAACGCAATTTCCGCCGTCCACCTTTATGCATTTTTTTGATACATGGTACAGAAGATCTCTTCTTGAGGGAAATCTTGTTATCATAGAAGTCCCTTCAATAAATCCTTCACATCTCAGTTGATTATCCTTTTCCTTACAGAAAAAAGGGCATTTTACAAAAACAGAAACCGATCTCATTTTTACCTCCGTGTTTTTTGAAATGATTTTTGGATAAGTCCCGAGAATGGTACAAAGACTTATGTATTATATATAAGACGGCAGTTTTCATTTTTTTACGCACCGCCCGTAAAAAAATGTACTGCAGCCGACTTACCGCCATTATTCGTCAAAATTTTCGATTTTATATTGACAAGTACAGAAAACAGTATTATAATAGCCATATAAAGCGAAATAATACAGAAATCTGTACTGTGAATATATCATAGTACAAAATTCTGTATTTGTCAAGTGTTTTTTCGTTTTTTTGTGTGAAGGTGGTTGGATTTTATGGGGACCTATGAAAGAATAAAACAGCTTTGTGATGAAAACGGAATAAAGCTGTCTGTTCTGGCTACGGGTATAGGTGTAAGAAATTCCGTTTTTACGGAGCTTAAGATGGGAAGAACAAAAAAGCTTTCCGTAGGAACGCTTGAAAAGATCGCGGCATATTTCAAGGTGCCCTTGTCTTATCTTACCGAGGAGGACGAGAGTGCAGACAGCCGTCAGGAGGAGCTTTTCAGAAAAAGAAAGCTTCTGTTCGATCTTTCCGCAAAGGCAAGCGAGGAGGATCTTGATAAAATAATCAGGATAGTTGACGCACTCACAAAGCAATAATAAAAAGGAAAAAATGGTTCTTCACGGAAAGTTGGGGAATGATGTCGGCACGGGAGTGCCGGGGAAAAGTTTTGCTTGAGCTTTTTCAAAAGCTCACGGTGTCAAGAGGCAGAGCCTCTTGTGGCACTGCGCAGAGTGCGAAATCTCTTATGCTTCCAATAGCGCAGGAGGGGAGAAAAACAGTCCGGTGGACTGTTTTTCGTTGGGAACCCTCGCCGGGGGTTCCCAAGTGCGAAGCACAAAATGATTAAAGTGAGTAATATGATTCCC
>JAFSGH010000028.1 GCA_017440965.1 Clostridia bacterium
CGCAGAGTGCGAAATCTCTCAAGCTTGCAATAGCGCAGGAGGGGAGAAAAACAGTCCGGTGGACTGTTTTTCGTTGGGAACCCTCGCCGGGGGTTCCCAAGTGCGAAGCACAAAATGATTAAAGTGAGTAATATGATTCCCAAACTTTGCGTGAAGAGGGTAAAAATTAAGCCTTAAGCAGAAAATCCTGCTTAAGGCTTAAATTGTTACAGCAATATCAAGGGAAAAATTTCCGTGTTCCTTAATTATTCGCTTCTGAGTGCTTCTACGGGATCCTTCTTTGCGGCGATGGAGGAGGGGATGAGACCTGCTATGAAGGTAAGTGTTACGCTTATTACAACAAGCACGATTGCTGCAACCACGGGGAGCTCAGCGGCGGCGCCTGTGTGGGTAAGGTAGGTCAGCATCAGGTTTATGGGAATCTCCAGCAGCAGAGTGGTGGCAATACCGAACACACCTGCCCCAAGACCTATGGTTACCGTTTCTGCATTGAAAACTCTTGAAATATCGCCCTTAGAAGCGCCGATACTTCTGAGGATACCGATTTCCTTTGTTCTCTCAAGAACTGAAATATAGGTGATAATACCGATCATTATTGATGAAACGACAAGGGAGATAGCAACGAAGCAGACAAGAACGACAGTAACGATATTAAGAACGCTAGTGATAGTGCTCATAAGCATACCGATGATATCAGTAAGAGTTACGGTATAGCCGAGGTGTCCCTGAGCTACCATCTGCTCGTTATAGTAATTTGTCATTGCGTTTATCTCATCCTTGGCTTCAAATGACTTGGGATAGAGATATATTGATGAGGGGGCGTCCTCTGTAGAATAGCCGATAGCGGCATATGTCTTTTCGAGGGAGCATTCTGCGTTGAGAGTGTCGATATAAGCCTGCTTGAATGCAATTACCTGCTCATCTGAAAGGAAGCCTTCCATAAGCTTTTTCTTGAGATCTGTCATATCGCTGAAATCAATAAGGTCTGCGATATTAAGATTAAGAATATCTATCTGGGAAAGGTCGATGCCCTCCATAAGGCTCATAAAGGGAGTGAGATCAAGATACTTGAAGTCGATAACGCTGAGATCGATATCAGCAAGGGAGAAATCGTTTACGGTAAGATCTGAAAACTCAAGGCCTGTAAGAACGTCCTTGTCGGGGTGGGAAAGCTGCTCCTGAACTATCTCGCTGTTAAGCGTTGCGTCAAGTGCATAATCCATAAGCTCTGTGGTGTAGCCGATGCTTCCCGTACCGGTTGACATAACATTATTGGGATCAGGTCTTAAGATACCAACGATGTTGATCTCAACACCCTGCTCGATAAGCTGTTTTACATAGTAGATGTTGCTGCTCTGATCGTTCCAGAGACCTGTCTCTGCGTCCTTTACGAAGTACTGATGATTAAGAACAAGTCTGAACTTCATATTGAGGATATCGTCATATGTGTACTGATCAACGATGGTCGTTTCGTCCATCTGACCGCCTGAAGCCATCATATTGACCATATCTTCCATGAACTTATCCTGATTTTTAAGTCCGAGAGCGTACATAACAAGCTCGTTTATTTCGTTATTCTTGTCAACTATAAGAACGACCTCATTATATGCCTCGGGAAGTCTTCCGTGAATTATCTCGTACTGCTGTGCAAGTAATTCATTTGTGCCGATAAGCTCTACCCAGGAGTTTGTAGCGGAGGAGGAGAACATATTGGTCATGGAGGATGTCATCGTTGCCATCGAGGAGGACTGCTCGGTTGAGCCCATAAGAGTATTAAGCATTGCGTTGGGATTTACCTTTACGATACCATCAGCCGTATCCTCTTTATAGATATTAAGGGGTGTTTCATACTTGTACTGAATATCGTTGCAAAGCTCGTTGAACTTATCCCTGTTATCCTCAATGTACTGCTTATATGACTTAAGGTTATTTGAAGCAGACTGAGAAATAAAGGTGTTTATCATTTCCGTAAATGTGGAATTGACATAAATGTTATCGAGATCGTGATCGGTCTCAAGCATGGTAGAACCGAGATCCATCAGTGCGCCCATAACATTGTTCATATCTATCGCTTCCTTTTCAACGGAAACGGGCATCGCAAGAAGCAGGTCATTCTGCATCTTATCGATGTAGTTTTCAATACCCGTTGAAAGGGCAAGAACAAGGGAGATGCCTATGATACCGATGCTTCCCGCAAAGGCGGTAAGGAAGGTACGGGCCTTCTTTGTAACAAGGTTACGAAGACTAAGCGAAAATGCCGTTGCAAAGGACATTGAAGGCTTTTTGCCCTTCTTTTCCTCTTCTATTCTCTTTTCTGTCTCAGCCTTTCTGTCCTCTTCAGTAGGCTCAAAGGCATCGGTATCATCCGTGATGTTACCGTCAAGACAGCTGATGATTCTTGTAGCATACTCATTTGCAAGATCGGGGTTATGAGTAACCATAATGATAAGCTTATCCTTGGCTATCTCCTTGAGTATCTCCATTATCTGAACGCTGGTCTCTGTGTCAAGAGCACCCGTAGGCTCGTCAGCTAAGAGAATATCGGGATTATTGATAAGAGCACGTGCAATAGCAACTCTCTGCATCTGACCGCCCGACATCTGGCTCGGCTTTTTGTATATCTGCTCTCCGAGACCTACCTGCTCAAGTGCCTTTATTGCTCTTTCCTTTCTCTCCTTTTTGGAAACACCCGAAAGAGTAAGTGCCAATTCAACATTGGCAAGCACCGTCTGGTGGGGAATGAGGTTGTAGCTCTGGAAAACGAAGCCGATGGAGTGGTTACGGTAGGTATCCCAATCTCCGTCCGTGAAGTCCTTTGTTGACTTGCCGTTGATTACAAGATCACCTGAGGTGTATCTGTCAAGACCGCCGATGATATTAAGCATTGTGGTCTTACCGCAGCCTGAAGGACCGAGGATAGCAACGAATTCATTTTCTCTGAAGTTGATGTTTATGCCCTTGAGGGCGCGTACCGTGGTATCGCCCGCAACATAGTCTTTTACTATATTCTTTAATACAAGCATTCTTTGATATCCCTCCCTGAATTACTTTTTCTTTTTCATAGACTGGCGTTTTGCCTTTGCATATTGCTTTTGTATCTTTAATTCATTCTTACGGGCTCTCTTTGCCGCCGCCTGCTGTCTTCTTGCAAGCTTTTCTGCCTCTTTTTCATCGGGAAGCTTATTTCTTGCAATTTTTGTAGCCTTTTCAGAATCAGCCTTTTCACGCTTTTCCTGTCTTGCGACCTGCTTTTCCGTAAGAGGCTTATCCTTGGGAAGCTTTATTTTTACAGGCTTTTCATTGTCTGAAAGAGGTAATAACAGCTCGTTTTCCTTTGCTTTTTCGGATCTTTCATTCTTTTTTCCGTAAGACCTTTCAGTCTTCATATCCTCAAGACTGTCTACTGCAACTCCGCCGCCCTTGATGAGCTTTTTGCTCTCCTTCTTACGGCGCTTTGCCTCCTGCTTCTTTCTGCGCTTAAGCTTAATGTTATCAAGCTTTCCTGAAACAGAGAGAATGTAATATAAAAGTGCAATAAGAGCAATCACGGCTACAGCTATGATGAGCTTGTGAGTTGTGGTAAGCTCAAATTTCTTTTCGTAAATAATAGTAGGTATCTCTTCCTCCTCTTCGGGAATTTCAACAACGGGAGATTCACTGAAAAGAAGATCGCAGAGCCATTCTATTATTTCATCGGTGGTCATATCCTTGAATTTTTCCGTGATGTTGCCTGCATACATAGCAAACATATCAGGCATACCGTCTTCAGAGGGAGCAGAGCCCTCGCTTCCCATAAGTCCCGTAAGAAGACCGCTGTTTTCCTCCATTGAAAGAGCGCCTACAAAGATACGGAGAATGGAAAGGAATACTCCGGGCTCGTCAGCAGTAAGATAAGTATACTGTGCAGGAGCGCCGTTTACCGTTCTCTTGCTTATATAGGTTGCGGGAGTGCCGAGAGTGCCGAATACCTTTAAGTCTATTTCGGGAAGGGCGATCCCGAGATCAGCGGAAGCCATCATGTCCTTCATCATAGCGCCCATATCCATATTGCCCATATCTGCAAATGCACTGTCAAGCAAGGAGCCGAGTCCTGCAGTGTCGAGCATATATTTTACGGGATAGAGGAGATTTTCAAGGACATTATCCATAAGTCCCGAATTGAAGAAATATATGATATTGGGAAGTATTCTGCAAAGTGTTTTTACGGGGGAAGCGCATATCTCATCAATAAGTGCTCTTACAGGTGAGAGTATATCGGATATCATCTTCGCAGAGCCTGCGTTCTGACTGAATTCACTGTAGGTCTTTATGGTCTCTGCCTTACAGCCGAGAGCCTCAAGAAGAGGAATGACCGCGGTGTTATATCCGTCTGAGCCGGGGATGGTGATGCTGTCAAGAAGAGTGACATTCTGTCCTGCAAGAACACAGGAGAGAAGAGGAAGAAACGGAGTAAGAACTCTTGTTACAGCTCTTACAAAGCCGTCTGCATCGCCGTCATAAAAGCCCCAGGAGAGAGATGCGGTGTTTACCTTTTCCCAGGAGGAATACTTGTAAAGCTGTCTTGCTGTGTAGGGATAATACTGGAAAATTGCATTTCCTATTCCCGTGGGAGTAACATCCATACCGAGAAGAGAGAGCATCGGCGCCATCTCTTCACTGCCGAGCATTCCGAAGATGCCCTTGACAAGCTCTGAAACAAGTGAATTTGAATATATAGTCTTTCTGAGTGTCTTTTCTATCGTGCCCTCGGGATCTGTCTCCTTGACAAAATCCGTAAGCAGAGGATCGACCTTGAGAAGATACTCAGCATAATCCATAGAGGTGAGTGTGGGTGTGTAGCTTACCTGAGTGCCTGTTACGGAAGGGAAGGTCCACACTGCGTTATTTACGGGTGCTGAGGTTATTGAGAAAAGAGAGATTATTGTAGCTGTCAGCTCTTCATTTGTCTTTGAAAGAAGAGGATCGAGCATAGCGGACATATCTTCAGCTCCGCCCATCAGTGCGCCGAGACTGTCCCGGTTGAGCTTTATTGTCTCAGCGAGGAAATTCATTATAGTAATGAATGCCGCAGGCTCATCCGTGGTAAGCTCGTCGCCGTTTGCCGTAACACAGTCTGCAAGCTCCTGAAGGTTCATTTCCGGTATCTGAAGCTTTACATCCGGACCTAAGAGAGAGCTTAAGTCAATTCCCTCAAGCATCTCATTGAGGTTCATGCTCTCCTCAAGATTTGCCGCCTCTGAAATAAGATCGGAAATGCCGGGGATGGTGAAGATGCCTGCTATCTTAAGGCTGAGCGGCTCAAGAAGCTTTGTTATAGATTCCGAAAGCTTACCTGAATTCAGATAGAAAGCCAGCTTCGGAAGAGTTTTGCAAAGTCCGATAACGGGATCGTCGAGAATGATATCAAGAGCATCGAATACCATAGAGATTATATTTCTTATGATATTTCTGCTGTTCTTTGCAGCTGAAGATGCAAAGTCGGCTGATGTCATTATTGAAGGACAGTCAAGAGCCTTGAGAAGAGGCACTATGGCTGCCGAATAGCCGTCATCGCCCTGAATGGATATAAGTGCATTTATCTCCACTGTGCCTGAGCATAAAAGGGCATTGAGCAGGGGATCGAAGGGGGAGAGGATAGCAGAAAGAGCTTTGCCGAATGCTGTTTCTGAGGTGATTCCCCATTTGAATTTTGCGGATGCCTTGATAACCCCGTTAATGTCACTGCAGCCGGCAATTGCCGAGGAGATATCGGGATAATTGCTGAGCTTTGCGGAAAGAGAGGCAGGGGAGATATCCACACCGATAACGGAAAGCGCGTCGCCGTTTTCAGCAAGCGCCGTATAGATCTCTGCAAAAAGGCTGTTCACCGTCTCATCCTTATAAAGCATACTGTAGACGGTATTCTTCAGATCCTTTGTCTCGGGATTTGATTTCAGAATATTCTTAAGAAGGTTGTTAAGCTTCGGTATTACCTCTTTTGTCTGTTCCGCAGTTATTCCCTCCGGATAAGTGACAGCTTGGGAGATCACGGGGAATGCTGTTGAGAATGTGAGTATAAAGGCAAGTATTACCGATAAAAATTTAGCCGTGCGTTTCAGATGTATCACCTCTTGATAAAGCTGCGTTGTTCTTCATAATGCTGATTGCCGATTCAACAACGATGTTTCTTATTTTTTCTATGGGGAAGGGTTTGTTCTGCATAATTGCATCCGCACATACGGAGCCTGTCATATCGATAACTATAAAGGCGGTCATATGTGCATTTTCGGGTGTGTAACCCAGTGTCTGCATAAAGGTGGTAAGAGAGGTATAGGTTGCTCCTATCTCACTGTCAAAAAATTCAGGCAGATTCTTTATGCAGGAGGAGATATTCTTTGTCATTACGGGAAGTATCTCCTTGTTGTTGATCATAAAATCGATAAAGCAGTTGAGAAATACTCTGACTCTTTCATAAAAGTCCGCTTCCGTATATATGGGAGAGTAAGTAAAATCCTTAAGTATCTCCTTCATATACTCCGTGCTTTTGTAAAGGATTATCTGCTCAAGAAGATCGCTCTTATCCTTGAAGTAAAGATAAAATGTTCCTCTTGCGATACCTGCCGCCTTGACGATATCGTCAATAGCGGTGGCACTTACGGAATGCTCTCTGAAAAGAGAAAATGCAGTATCGATTATCTTCATTTTCTTTTCTATTTTTTTTGTAACGGATGACATAATTTCTCACCTTACAGAGAATACAGCAGGCTTATTAAATAAATCTTAAAAAAACTGACAAAGTGTCATTTTTATCAGAATACATAATAAGTCATTTTAACCATAATAGAATAACAAAAAAATGACAAAGTGTCAATCGTATATAATAGTTATATTATAATATTAACAAAAAATTAACATTTGATTTTCTTATTTTTTTAATTTAGAATAATACTTATTTAATTTATGTCGAATCCGTAACAATACCTGTTCTGACGGCTGAGGTGAACAATAAAACGGCCTCGCCGTTTGCCTGCTGCGAAACGTTTTCTGTGAGTCTTTCGCCG
This sequence comes from Clostridia bacterium, assembly GCA_017440965.1. Taxonomy (GTDB): domain Bacteria; phylum Bacillota; class Clostridia; order Oscillospirales; family Acutalibacteraceae; genus RUG806. The sequence continues at coordinate 7,041 of JAFSGH010000028.1, forward strand.
AGATAAGCTTAATTCCCGTTCGGCGTGGCATATGATCTTTTATTCTTTTGGAAGGAATGACCTATAATGAAAAAAAATACCCTGCCGCCGGAAAACGGGGCAGGGTACAATATTGCTTTTGAGTGAAATAATTGCTCATTATTTTGCGGTGTGAACATTCACCTGAGGATAGGGGATCTCAACACCTGCCTTGTCAAAGGCATATTTTACGTCTCTGATAAGATCAAAATACAGTGTCCAGTAATCATCTGCCTTGCACCATACTCTTACGGTATATTCGAGAGCGCTGTCCTTATGAGCGGAAAGTCTTGCAAAGGGAGCGGGATCGCTCAGTGCCATAGAATGGTTCTCGCATGCGCTGAGAAGAGTCTTTTCCACAAGAGAAATATCCGTGTTGTAGGATGCTGTGAAGGTCAGGTCTACTCTTCTTAAGGATAAAGCGGAAACATTGGTAAGAGTGGCATTTGAAATAGTGGAGTTGGGAACGATTATTCTTCTGTTATCGTTGGTAAGAACCTTTGTGTGGAAGATGCCGATATCCTCGACAGTACCTGAAATTTCACCCGAGGTTATATAATCACCTACGGAGAAGGGCTTGAAAACGAGAATAATGAAGCCGCCTGCAATATTGGAAAGAGAGCCCTGAAGAGCAAGACCGACAGCAAGACCGCAGGAGCCTATAACTGCTATCATAGAGGTCATGGGAACACCGAGTACAGCAAGAGCGGTGATACCTACAAGGCATTTGAGAAGAACATTTATCACGCTCTGGATAAAGCCTCTTGTGGATGCATCTATCTTATTGAGTGCCTTTGCTGCGGCGATCTTCTTTGTAATAAGGCTTGTAAGCTTGAAGCCGATAATGAGAAGAAGAAGAGCGCCGATGAGCTTTCCGCCGTAGGTCACGGCAAATTCCTGAAGAAGATTGACGAGATTTTTTATGTAGTCATCTGTCTGATCAAGGGAGGTAGGAAGGTTTGTAAGCTCTGAGATGCCCTCTTCGATATCCTGAGCTATCTCTGATACGGTGGTCTGTTCAATAGTAAGTGTACGCATTGTGATTTCTCCTTTATTCTTCTGTTGTATAAAGCTTATAAAGCTCTGAATATAAGCCGTCCTTTTTGAGAAGCTCCTGATGTGAGCCCTCCTCTGCAATACCGTCCTCTGTAAGAACTATTATCCTGTCGGCATTTTTTATGGTGGTAAGCCTGTGTGCAATGGTTATGGTGGTCCTGCCCTTTGCAAGCCTTGAAAGTGAATCTCTTACAAGACGCTCGCTTTCATTGTCAAGAGCACTTGTTGCCTCATCGAGAATGAGGATGGGGGGATTTTTCAGGAATACTCGTGCAATGGATATCCTCTGCTTCTGACCGCCCGAAAGCTTGACGCCTCTTTCGCCTACATATGTATCAAAGCCGTCGGGAAGAGAAGTGATAAAGTCATATGCATCGGCAAGCCTTGCGGCATTTTCTATTTCCTCATCAGTGCTGTCAGGCTTTCCGTAGGCAATGTTTTCTCTGACTGAGCCTGAGAAGAGGTATACATCCTGCTCGACGATACCGATATTCTGTCTCAGGGATTTTTGTGTGTATTCTCTGATATCAGTGCCGTCAATGAGTATTTTTCCCTCAGTCGGCTCATAAAAACGGGGTATCAGTGAGCAAAGCGTGGTCTTTCCCGCACCTGAGGGACCTACTACTGCAAGGTTTTCTCCCTTTTTTACGAAAAGATCGAAGCTCTTTAATACATCCGTTTCCGTGCCGTCATATCTGAAGGTAACATTGTCGAATACTATATCGCCCTCGGCTCTTCCCAGTGACTTTGCCTCGGGAATATCGGTTATATCGGGCTCGGTGTCCATTATCTCTCCGAATCTCTCTATTCCCGTGATTCCTCTGTAAAACTGCTCGCTGAACTGAAGTATCGTTCTTATGGATGCAAAAAGTGTTGTAACATAAAGAAGATATGCCATAAGGTCTGCGGCGTTGATGGACTCATTCATAATAAAGAATGAGCCGATTATTACGGTCATTATATACATAAGTCCGTCAAAGAGCCTTGATATGCAGTGAAATGTGCCCATAAGCTTATAGACATAGCTTTTTATTTTGAAAAAGCCCTTATTGCCCTCGGCAAACTTGGTTATCTCCTTTTCCTCGCCCGCAAAGGATTTTACCACATGTATTCCCAGAAGAGAATCCTCAATGGTGGCATTAAGCTCGCCCACCTTGCGTCTTGATTCCTTATGTCCGTCCTTTAATTTTCTGTTGAAGCGGAACATACAGAATGCCATTCCGGGAAGCATTGCAAAAATTATCAGTGTCAGCGGAATATTGACCGTGCAGAGTATTGCAAAGGAGCCGATTATCTTTACTCCCGCAATGAAAAACTCCTCGGGACAGTGATGGGCAAATTCCGTTATGTCGAAAAGGTCGTTGGTGATCCTTGACATCAGAACACCGATCTTTGCGTTGTTGTAATATGAAAATGACAGCTTCTGAAGATGGGAAAACAGATCTCTTCTAAGGTCTGTTTCTATTCTTGTGCCCATAATATGGCCGTAGCTGTTCATATAGTAAGAGGCAAGAGCATCGACAAAGCGAAGGAATATGTAAACACAGCCCACTCCGAGGATAAGTCCCGGAGTCAGCACCTCGCCGCTTTCTCCCGTTGCCGCATTTGTGATCCTTCTGACTATCATGGGAAGCACGAGCTCACACACAGTGGTCATTGCCGCGCAGAATAAGTCAAAAAACAGACTTTTTTTATAAGGCGAAAAATAAGGCAGAAGGCGTTTAAGAGCCTTCATACTCTGATTGCCCGTAAGCTTCTTTCTTTTCTCTTCCTGTTGCATCCTGATATCAACACTCCAAAATTTATTCTACAAAATATTATTTTATCATTACATTTTTTTTATTTCAATAACAAATTAAGTAAACTTTTGCTTTTGTTAATTATAGATTTACATATTATTTTGCCTTTTTTCGGAAAAACGCGGGACTAAAGCATTTTTTGATGCCGGCTTTTTTGCCTTATAAAGCATAAAACGGCGTTGTGCCATAAATCACAACGCCGTTTTAGGAATTCAATTTTTATGCTCTGTGCCACTTTACGCCCTGGGGTGTGTCCTCAAGAACTATGCCCATTTCCGTAAGCTTATTTCTTATCTCGTCTGCCTTTGCCCAGTTCTTTTCTTTTCTTGCGTTTGTTCTCTCCTCGATAAGAGCTTCGATCTCGGCTGCATCGTCATTTTCTTCCTCTGTCTTTTCGTTGTAAACGATACCGAGGATGCCTGTGAGTTCGTCGAAGATCTCGATAGCGGCAAGCACATCAGCCTTTACTGCATCGGGAGTAAGCACATTTTTATTTATGTATCTTACAAGATCAAAGAGAGTGCCGATAGCGTCTGCAGTGTTGAGATCGTCATCCATTGCCTCTGAGAATTTATCCTTGAAGGCATCCAATTCCTTAAGAAGCTCCTCTGATGCATTGCCCTCGGTCTTTGCATTTGCAAGTGCAAAATCAAGGGAATCTCTGCAGGTGTGAAGTCTTGTAAGAGAAGCCTTGCACTGCATAAGGGAATCGTAGGAATAATTTATGGGACTGCGGTAATGGCAGGATATCATAAGAAGTCTGATGGGCTCATAGCCGAACTGCTTTGCAACATCTCTTACGGTGAAGAAATTGCCCTTTGACTTTGACATCTTTTCGTTGTCAACGGTGATAAAGCCGTTATGCATCCAGTAATTTGCAAACTGCACACCGTTACAGCATTCGCTTTGTGCAATTTCATTTTCGTGATGGGGGAAAACAAGGTCCTGACCGCCGCAATGGATATCGATGGTCTTTCCGAGATAGCGTCTGCTCATAGCGGAGCATTCGATATGCCAGCCGGGTCTTCCCTTGCCCCAGGGGGACTGCCAGTAGGGCTCGCCGGGCTTTGAAGCCTTCCATAATGCGAAGTCCATGCTCTCCTTTTTCTTTTCGCCCACATTGATCCTTGCGCCTGCCATAAGGTCATCAAGAGGCTGATGAGAGAGCTTTCCGTATTCCTTGAACTTAAGAGGACTGAAATATACATCACCCTCGGCTTCATAAGCAAAGCCCTTTTCTATTAGTGCTTCAATAATGGAAATGATCTCATCGATATTTTCCGTTGCCTTGGGATGAATGGTTGCCTCTCTTACATTAAGACCGCCTGCATCCGTTTTGTATTCGGCTATATATTTTTCGGATATCTCCGAAAAGCTTACGCCCTCTTCATTTGCTCTGTTGATGATCTTATCGTCAATATCCGTGAAATTCTGAACGAAGGTCACCTTGTTGCCCTTATATTCAAGATAGCGTCTTAATACATCGAAAACGCAGATGGGACGGGCATTTCCTATATGTATAAAGTTATAAACAGTAGGACCGCAGGCATATATCCTGTATTCGCCCTCGTTTATAGGCTTCAATTCTTCCTTTTGTCTTGTGAGTGTGTTGTAGACTTTCATTGCGGGTTTTCTCCTTTTAGTGCATTGAGCTCCTTCTGGAGTTCATCTATTCTTTTGTATAATTTTTCAAACTCCTGTGCTACGGGGTCGGGCATATGTATCTGATCAAGGTTATCCACTCTCTTGCCGTCACGTTTAACTACCCTTGCAGGGGCGCCGACGGCGGTGCAGTTTTCGGGTATGGGGTGAAGCACCACAGAGCCTGCCGCGATATTTGAGTTGTCGCCCACCTTGAAGGGACCCAATACCTTTGAGCCTGCTCCTATCATGACCTTGTTTCCCACGGTGGGATGACGCTTTCCAACGTCCTTTCCCGTTCCTCCGAGGGTAACTCCCTGATATATAGTTACATCGTCACCGATCTCGGCTGTCTCTCCTATGACAACGCCTGTGCCGTGGTCTATAAAAAATCTTCTGCCGATGGTAGCGCCGGGGTGAATTTCAATATTTGTCTTTTTAGCCGATCTCTGGGAGATAAAACGGGCTAAAAAATGCATATTGTGCTTATAAAACCAATGTGCCTTTCTGTGTGCTCTTACAGCCTTAAGACCGGGATAAAGAAGCAATATCTCCAATGAGGAGGTTGCCGCAGGATCTCTGTCCTTTACGCAGTCTATGTCTTCCTTTAACTGTTTGAAATATTTAACCGTAAGTGTCACCGCCTTGTTGATTTACTGTAAGGGGAGCGTCTCCTGAAGTGCCGGCACCTCTGTATTCGGTACGGTGGTGTTGAAGCTTTCAAGGAATTCTTCAACTGAATTTCCTCCGCCGATGCTGTTTTCTGCCGTGGTCTCCTCGTCAAGATAGGTGTATACAAGAATGGTTATTCTGTCGCCCTCCTTGACAACTGAAGAAGCTGCGGGAATGGTCTCTGCTATGGTTCCGCCCTTGTGTGTGCCGTCATTGTGCATTGCAGATTCAACGCAGATAAGTCCCTGAGATGACAGCGTTTCCTCTGCCTGCTCATAGGTCCATCCCGTAACATCGGTCAGAGCAAAGCTCTTAGGGCCTTTGCTTACGGTGAGAATGACCGTGTCGCCGACACTTGCGGTAGCGCCCTCGGGAATGTTCTGAGAGATAACAACGCCTGCCATGACTGTTGCATTGAATTCCTCTACCGTTTCAAATCTGAAGTAAGAGGTATACTGCTCATTTGTTATGATATCTGAAATATAACCGCCCGTGAATTTCGGAACGGATATCAATGCTCCGGAGGAAACCGTTGTTTCTTCGGCAGGGGGATTATTTGTTTTGACAAGCTCGCTTACAAGAAGTCCTATTCCTGCAAGAAGAGCCACAAGAATGACGCAGAGCACGGCAATAAGTGCGTTCTTTTTCTTGCCTGATTTTTCGTTTTCGATATATTTCTTTGCGGCTTCCTTTTCAGGTGACGGCTTGGGGGCAGTCACGGGAGGCTGCTTTATCGTCTGAGTGGGCTGAGCGGGCTTTGTTGTCTGAAGGGGCTTGACGGGAGCGGGGATAGGTTTTGTGCCGGTGCTTTCGGGGGGATTGAATGCCGCTGCAGAGGCTCCTATGGCTCTGGGAGACGCGGAAAGATCGCTTCTGAGCTGCTCGATATTGTCGGTTCTGTCGTCTGTTTCGATAGCCATACCGTTAATAAGTGCATTGATGACATAAGGGGGGAGCTGCTCTGCAAATTTTGCAGGTATCATCATCTGATCGTTAAGCGCTCTGGTCTTTGCATCAATAGGTGTCGTTCCTATAAGAGAGCGGTAAAGCACGGCGCAGAAGGAATATATGTCACTCCATGCTCCCGTCTTTTTTGAGGGGTTATACTGCTCCAATGCGGCATAGCCGTCAAAAAGCTCTGTGTCTATTGCGCCTGTTACGCTTCTTACGGGGTCAATGCAGAAATCTGTAAGCTTCAGCTTTCCTTCCTTTGAGAAAACAAAGGCGGTGGGATTGATGCCCTTATGAATGATTCCCGAGGTATGAAGAGTGCCGAGAGTCGAAAGCACGGGCATAAACATAATGCGCGCCTTTTCCCACTGGATATAGCCCTCCTTGGTCTCAAGAAGATAATCTCTGAGTGTTATCCTTTCCGATTCCTCATAAACGGCATATGCGGTGGAATTAGCCTGAAAAACCTCTGTTACTCCTATAAGTGCCGTAAGACCTCTGAGTCTCATAAGCTTTGTCCATAATGATATAAAGGCGTTGAGATACTGAGTATATACAGCCTCGTTTCCTGCCTTCGGTACTACGGTTATTTCATCCGCATCTCTGTCGGCTAACTGCTCAGGGAAGAATTCTCTTACGGAAACAGGCTTATTTGTCTTCAGATCATATGCTGAATATGTTATTCCCTCGCTGTTTCTTTTCTGAGCCTTGGCCAAAAGATAGCGGGAGGCAAGCATTGATTTCAACGGGAGCAGAGGGGAAGGCTGAGTAATATCTGCGTCTTTGCGGCAGTTGGGGCAGATTCCGTTTTCGTCCTTTTCACCCAAACAGACCATACAAAGTTTAGAAATATCTGTCATTGCTTGTTTCATCTCCGTTATATATTAATGTTAGTGAATTTATAAATAAAAATACTTATACAGATAAAATATTATCATATCTTAAGCGGTAAAACAAGATTTTTTTTGATAAAAAGGATATTCTGTGCAAAAAATATTATTGAATTAGCAGATAGATACCCTGAGTGCTATGAAAAACGGTAAAAATCAGGAAAATATTAAAAAAAATCTCAAATTACTCTTGACAAAAGCCTTAAGCGGATATATATTATAAATGTAGTTAGCACTCTTCCTCTTAGAGTGCTAATCGGAAAACAAGGAGGAATCAGAGTGGAGCTTTCCGAAAGAAAAGAAATGATACTCTCAGCCGTTATTGAGAGATTTCTTACTACGGGTGAGCCTGTAGGCTCAAAATTTCTTGTAGGCGTTCTTTCCGTTCCTGTTTCTTCCGCGACCATAAGAAATGATATGGCATATCTTTCCGATATGGGATATCTCGATCAGCCTCATACCTCCGCAGGCAGAATTCCCTCTGATAAGGGATACAGGTATTATATAGAAAGGCTGTTGCAGAATTTCTCTCCCTCTGATGCGGATATATTCAGGATACTGAGTTTTATAGACAGCTCCGAGGGTGATACGGTGGGTATCCTTTCTCAGATATGCGAGGCCCTTTCAGCCGTAACGGGACTTACCGCTGTTGCAATAACTCCTCATACTGAGCATAGTGTGATAACGGGTACACAGCTTATTCCCTTAGGCAAGAAAAGTGCCATGGTGGTAATAACCACATCTGTCGGTGTCACGAAAAGCAGAGTAACAAAGCTTGACTGCGAGATAGATTATCCTCTTATGGAGCTTTTTTATAATGTGACCGCGGCAAATTTCATCGGAGTAAGCTCCTCACAGTTTACCAAGGCAAGGCTTCAGTGTGTAGCCTCCTCTCTCGGTGAAAGATCTCTTGATATGCTGCCGCTGATAGTTTCATTTTTCGATGCCTGTATTGAGGCTCTCGGAGCAGATGTTATAGTAAAGGGACAGTCTTCTCTGTTCGGTATACCGGAGCTTTCTCCCTATTCTCTTCAGATCACGGAGCTTCTCAGAAGCAAAAGTGCAGCTGCAGTGCTTATGGATACCAATAAGGAGCAGCCGATAGAATTGAAGATCGGCGCGGAAAATGAATTCAGATGTATGGAAAGGGCGGCCGTGATAAAAGCACCGTACAGTGTAAACGGCGAGCTTGCAGGCTCAATAGGCGTCATCGGCCCTACAAAAACGGACTATTCCAGGGTAATACCTTTGGTAAAGTATATAAGCGAGATCACGGGTAAGTATCTTGCAGAGGCTACAGAGAACTAAGAAAGGACGGTTTTTTAATTGGCAAAGGACAAGAAAAAAACTGCTGATAAGGCTGAAGCCGAGGCAGCACAAGCTGTTGTCGGTGAAAAGAATACCGCAGAGAATGAGAATATTCCCGGCGGTGAGGAAAACAGCGAAGTAAAAAAGGATGAAAGAGACGAGGAGATAGCTCTTCTTAAGGCACAGCTCAGCGAAGCAAACGATAAGCTTCTGAGAACGGTTGCCGAATACGATAATTTCCGTAAGCGCAGTGCAAAGGAAAAGGAAGCTATCTACTCCGATTCAAAAACAGATATAATAGGAAAGCTTCTCCCCGTAGTTGATAACTTTGAAAGAGCCGCAGCTGCTCAGTCAGAGCTTGAAAGCTACAAAAAGGGTATTGAAATGACGGTTTCTCAGCTTCTTCAGGTGTTCACCTCTCTCGGTGTTGAGGCATTCGGAGAAAAGGGAGAGCAGTTCGATCCCAATATCCATAACGGTGTAATGCATATCGATGACGAAAACCTCGGCGAGAATACCATTGCCGATGTTTACGCTAAAGGATATAAAATGGGTGACAGAGTCATCCGCCACGCTACAGTAATTGTTGCTAACTGATATATTTATTAATTTTGGAGGAAAAAACAATGGCAAAGATCATAGGTATTGACTTAGGTACAACAAACTCCTGCGTTGCAGTTATCGAAGGCGGCGAGCCCGTAGTTATCGCTAACGCAGAGGGTGCAAGAACAACTCCCTCAGTAGTTGCATTCGGCAAGACAGGTGAGAGAATGGTAGGTCAGGTCGCAAAGCGTCAGGCTATCACAAATCCCGATAATACAGTAGCATCCATCAAAAGACAGATGGGTACGGAATACAGAGTAAAGATCGACAACAAGTCCTATACTCCTCAGGAGATTTCCGCAATGATCCTTCAGAAGCTGAAAGCTGATGCTGAAAGCTATCTCGGAACACCCGTTACAGAGGCTGTTATCACCGTTCCCGCATACTTCACAGACGCACAGCGTCAGGCAACAAAGGATGCAGGTAAGATCGCAGGTCTTGAGGTAAAGAGAATCATCAACGAGCCCACAGCAGCCGCACTTGCTTACGGTATCGATAAGGAAAACGATCAGAAGGTCATGGTTTATGACCTTGGCGGCGGTACTTTCGACGTTTCCATCATCGAAATGGGCGACGGTGTTCAGGAGGTTCTTGCAACTGCAGGTAACAACCGTCTCGGCGGTGACGACTTCGACCAGAGAATCATTGACTGGCTTGCAACAGAATTCAAAAAGAGCGAGGGACTTGACCTTCGAGGCGACAAGATGGCTATGCAGAGACTTAAGGAAGCTGCAGAAAAGGCTAAGATCGAGCTTTCAGGTGTTACTACCTCTTCCATCTCCATTCCCTTCATCACAGCAGATCCCTCAACAAATCCTCCCACTCCCAAGCATCTTGAAATGACTCTCACAAGAGCAAAGTTCAATGAGCTTACATCTGACCTTGTAGAAGCTACAATGGGACCTGTCCGTCAGGCTATCCGTGACTCGGGACTTAATGTTTCCGAGATCGACAAGGTGCTTATGGTCGGCGGCTCATCAAGAATTCCCGCAGTTCAGGAGGCAATCAAGGCATTCACAGGCAAGGAGCCCTTCAAGGGCATCAATCCCGACGAATGTGTTGCTGTCGGTGCCGCAATTCAGGCAGGTGTTCTCGGCGGCGATGTTCAGGGACTTCTTCTCCTTGATGTTACACCCCTTTCACTCGGTATCGAGACTCTCGGCGGTGTATGCACAAAGATAATTGACAGAAATACAACTATCCCCACAAAGAAGAGCCAGATATTCTCAACTGCAGCTGACAATCAGTCCTCAGTTCAGGTTCATGTTCTTCAGGGTGAAAGAGAATTTGCTAAGGATAACAAGACTCTCGGTATGTTTATGCTTGACGGTATCCTTCCCGCAAGAAGAGGCGTTCCTCAGATCGAGGTTACCTTTGATATCGACGCAAACGGTATCGTACACGTTTCCGCAAAGGATCTCGGCACAGGCAAGGAGCAGGCTATCTCCATCACAGCATCCTCAAATATGAGCAAGGAAGACATCGAAAAGGCTGTAAGAGAAGCAGAGCAGTTTGCAGAGGAAGACAAGAAGCGTAAGGAAGAGCTTGATATCAAGAACAACGCAGATCAGATGGTATATCAGTGCGAAAAGCTTCTTGCCGAAAACGGCGATAAGCTTGAGGACGGCGACAAGGCAAACATCAATGCCGCAGTAGATGCTCTCAAGGAAGCTCTCAAGGGTGAGGATTACAATCTCATCAAGTCCCGTCAGGAGGAGCTTACAAAGGTATTCTATGAGATCTCCGAAAAGCTTTATAAGGCTGCTGCTCCCGACGGGGCACAGGGTGCAGGCTTTGACGGTGCAGGCTTCGGCGGTGACACCAACGGCGGTGGAGCAGGTGCAGACGACGGCTATTATGATGCATCCTACACAGATGTTTGATCGTTAATTAAAATCAGAAAAGCTGCGGAAAAGCCAGGCTTTTTCGCGGCTTTCAGTACTTAGAGGAATAACGAATGGCAGATAAACGAGATTATTATGAGGTCTTAGGCGTCTCAAAGGGTGCCTCTGACGATGAAATAAAAAAGGCTTACCGTAAGATGGCAAAGCAGTATCATCCTGACTTAAATCCCGGGAATGCTGAGGCTGAGGCAAAATTCAAGGAATGCAACGAAGCATATGAAGTGCTTTCCGATGCCGACAAAAAGGCAAAGTATGACCGCTTCGGACACGCAGGCGTTGATCCCAATTACGGTGCAGGCGGCGGTGGTTTTGACGGCTTCGGCGGTATGGGCTTTGATATGGGAGATATCTTCTCTTCCATTTTCGGCAGCGGCTTCGGCGGAGGCTTTGGAGGCGGAAGAGCAAACCCCAATGCTCCTCAGCGCGGCGGAGATATCCAGACTAATATCACTATTTCCTTTGAAGAGGCTGCAAAAGGCTGCAGAAAGACGGTAGAGGTCAACAGAGTTGAGGTCTGTGACGGCTGTTCAGGCTCAGGTGCGGCGGCAGGCTCTACGGCAAAGACCTGTACTCAGTGCGGCGGCTCAGGTCAGGTTACCACTCAGCAGAGAACTATTTTAGGTGTTATGCAGACTCAGAAGCCCTGTCCCACCTGCGGCGGTAAGGGTACTGTAATTCCCAATCCCTGTGCAAAATGCCGCGGTGCGGGAAGAATAAGAAGAGCCGCAAAGGTTGAAGTAAATATCCCTGCAGGTATAGACGACCGTCAGGCTGTTTCTGTCCGTTCTCAGGGTAATAAGGGTATAAACGGCGGTCCCGCAGGCGATCTCAGAGTCGGTGTAAATGTAAGAAGCCATCCCTATTTTGAAAGAGATGGCTATAATGTCTGGTATCAGGCTAACATAAGCTATGTTCAGGCGGCTCTCGGCTGTGAGCTTATCGTTCCCACGCTTGACGGAGATGTAAAATATACCGTCCCCGCAGGCACTCAGCCGGGCGATGTATTCAAGCTCAAGGACAGAGGTGTTCAGAATCTGAACGGCAGATCAAAGGGTGATCAGCTCGTAAGAATTGAGATCGTTGTGCCTAAAAAGCTCTCAGAAAAGCAGAAGGATATGCTCAGAGATTTCGAAGCCGACCTCAACCCTGCAAATGTAAGCACTCTCAACGACGAGAAAAAGGGCTTCTTCAAAAAGAAAAAATAAGCCGATATCAGACAAATTCACATATCCCATAATTACAGCATCTGATAACGGAGCAGTTTTTGAAGCTAAAGCATTACAAAAATAAAATTCAGCCTTGTTTACTTAAACAGAGCTGAATTTTTTTTCCCTCTTCACGGAAAGTTGGGGAATGATGTCGGCACGGGAGTGCCGGGGAAAAGTTTTGCTTGAGCTTTTTCAAAAGCTCACGGTGTCAAGAGGCAGAGCCTCTTGTCGCACTCCGCAGAGTGCGAAAACTCTTATGCTTCCAATAGCGCAGGAGGGGAGAAAAACAGTCCGGTGGACTGTTTTTCGTTGGGAACCCTCGCCGGGGGTTCCCAAGTGCGAAGCACAAAATGATTAAAGTGAGTAATATGATTCTCCAACTTTCCGTGAAGAACCATTTTTTTGTTATATACCTCAGCCTTGGCACTGTACAGTCATATATTTTTTCGATATAGGAAAAAAGCAGAAAATCTGTAAGAGTGAAGAAAAGCAAAAGACACCGCCCCGGTAGGCAGTGTCTTTTGCTTTTGTAAAGGATAATAAGAAAGATGGGGTATGAAAAAAAAGAAAGGAGTAAAAAAATGAAAACATATACGAAGCCAAAAGGCTTACGAACTAACGGTATATAACTAAAATTTTTCAATATAAAGCATAGCTTATCTGAAATCAACGGTTTTGGGAATAAAGCTTATCTGTAACTGCCGCAGAGGTAAGGAGTTGAGTGTTTGATAAATTCCGAAAAGAATTACTTACACTGTTTTAATCTCTGTAATATACTGTTCATGCAGCGCTGTCGTTAGATGTGGTCTTCTTTGCTGCAGGTCTTACGGGTGTGTAGATGACCTTTGCATTGAGCTTTTCTCTGCGGAGCATCTCATTATGAGCTTTTCTTTTTCTGATCTTCTTCAACACTGCGAAAATGATCTTATCTTCAAAGCTTACGAAGAGCTCTTCGTGCATAAAGCCCCAGACAATGAAAAGAGTAAATAAAACCTCACATAAAATTATAATAGAAAGAGTAGTTGACATAGCTATCAGTTCCTTTCAGATATATTCGAACATTTGTTTTGTTTCTGTGATTGTATTGTAACTCATAAAAAATCATTTGTCAACACAAATGTTCGGAAAAAGTCGAAAATTAGTCCCTTAAATGGGACAGTTAAAACGCTCTTGTGTTTCTTAAGGTGAATATAACACAATATGTTGTGGTTGTCAACATTATTTACAAAAATAGTCATAAAAAATTACCGAACAAAATTTTTCGTTTTTTTATTATTTTTTTCGCGCACATGTATTTGACAAAAAAATCAGACTGTCGGGAAAAATTAGAAAATCGGTCAGGGAGCAGGAAAAAAATTGAAAATAAGGTTAAAAATTTAAAAATTCTATTTATATTTATTTTTCTCTGTGCTAAAATATACTATGTATAACTATGATTAGGAGAAATAATATAAATGTTTGTAGATTCAGCAAAAATAAAAATAAAGGCAGGAAACGGCGGTAACGGTGCCGTTGCCTTTCATAGAGAAAAATATGTAGCCTCAGGCGGTCCTGACGGCGGTGACGGAGGTAAGGGTGGAGATATCATATTTGTTGCAGATGATCATCTCGCAACACTTGCAGATTTCCGTTATAAGAGAAAGTATACTGCAGAAAACGGGGCAAACGGTCAGGGCGGAAGAAGAAGCGGAAAAAGCGGTCAGAGCCTTATTATCCGAGTCCCCAGAGGTACGATAATAAAGGAAGCGGAAAGCGGAGCAGTGCTTCACGATATGTCGGGTGATGAGCCCTTCGTCTGTGCCAAGGGCGGCAGAGGCGGTTGGGGAAATCAGCATTTTGCAACTCCTACCCGTCAGGCTCCGAGATTTGCAAGAGACGGCTACCCCGGTGAAGAATGGGAGATCATTCTTGAGCTGAAGCTTCTTGCCGATGTAGGTCTTTTAGGCTTTCCCAATGTAGGTAAATCCACACTTATATCCGTAGTAAGCGAAGCTAAGCCCGTTATTGCCAATTATCACTTTACAACCATCACTCCCGTTCTCGGTGTTGTAAGAATGGGCCCTGAAAGCTCATTTGTTATGGCTGATATTCCGGGACTTATTGAGGGTGCAGGCGAAGGCGTAGGTCTCGGGCACAGGTTTTTAAGACATGTTGAAAGATGCCGTATGCTTGTTCATATAGTAGATGTTGCAGGCAGTGAGGGAAGAGATCCCATTGAGGATTTCAAGACTATAAATAAGGAGCTTGAGGTATTTAATCCCGAGCTTACAAAATGTCCTCAGATAGTTGCGGGTAACAAGATTGATCTTGCGACGGATGAGCAGCTTGCGACCTTCAGAAAATTTATCGAGGATCAGGGGCTTCAGTATTTTGAGATAATAGCACCCATTCAGGAGGGTACGCAGGAGCTTATAAATGCGGTTGCCGCAAAGCTCAATGAGCTTCCCCCTATTAAAAGATTCGAGTCTGAGGGAGTGCCTCTTGAGATTCTTGAAAAGAAGAAGGACACAGGCTTTAAGATCACCGAAATGGGCGGAGATTATTACATCGAAGCAGAGTGGCTTCTTAAGATACTTAATAAAACCGATATTGATGATTATGAGTCATTGCAGTATTTGCAGAGAGTTCTTGAAAGCAGCGGTATTTTTGAAGAGCTGAGAAACCGCGGTGTTCAGGAAGGCGATACAGTTATTATTTACGATCTGGAGTTCCAGTATGTTCCTTGATTTTGATAAATTGGAAAAGCTCATTCCCGATACGGATCACAAAATGCTCGGCGGTCTGTCCCTTGCTTTTATAGGCGATGCGGTATATGAGCTGTTAATAAGAAATTATATTCTTTCGAAGGGCGAGGCGCGGATAAAGGATATGCATAAGGCAAGCGTCAGACTTGTGAATGCTGATTTTCAGGCTGATATGACGGATATTCTGCTTCCGCTTCTTTCAGACGAGGAAACGGCAGTGTTCAAAAGAGGCAGAAATGCCCATTCCGCACACACGCCTAAAAATAAATCCGAGGCACAGTATCATAGATCCACGGGCTTTGAGGCTCTTATAGGATATTTATATCTGAAAAAGGATTTTGACAGACTCTCTTATCTGTTTTCATTGATTTTAGAACAGGGTGAAAAAAATGAGTAATGACAAAAAGCAGAGAATGAAAAAGGTGACATCCGTTCTCAGCGAATATATGATGTGTATTCTCGGCGCTTTTATGTATTCTGCCGCAGTTGCACTTTTTGTGACTCCGCTTAAGTTTGCGGCAGGAGGAGTTACGGGACTGGGTATTCTTGTCAATTTTTCATTTCCCTTTATTTCGACGGGTATGTTCGTTTTTGCCGCCAATGTTCCGTTGTTTATTATGTCCTGGAAAAAATTCGGCTTCCGCTTTATTGCAAGAACGATATTTGCCACGGCTCTGGTTTCGGTATTTATCGATATGCTGTCGTTTCTCGGAGAGAAATATAACTGGTTTTTTGCGGGAGAGGAGAAGCTTGTAGGAGCGATCTTCGGCGGAATAATTGCAGGTGCAGGTCTTGGAATTGTATTTCTCGGCGGTGCAACGACGGGAGGGCTTGATATTCTTGCCCGTCTTCTCAAACTGAAATTTCCTCATTTTTCCGTGGGAAAGCTTATTCTCATCTGCGATTTTATTGTAGTAATGCTTTCGGGAATCGTGTATAAGAGCGTAGAAAGCGTGCTTTATTCCATAATAATCGTATTTCTTTCTTCACTTGCCGTTGACTATATAGTAGCAGGAAGAAGCCACTCAAAGCTTCTGTTTATTATGACAGAAAGCTATGAGGAAGTGACCAAGGATATTATTGCGATCTGTGGCAGAGGTGTTTCCGTTATACCTGCAAAGGGCGGTTACACGGGACAGGAAAAGCAGCTTCTGATGTGTGTTGTAAGAGCACACGAGGTTTCGGGAGTGAGAAAGGTCGTTGCAAAATACGACGATAAGCCCTTTATAATCGTTGCGGATTCCTCCGAGGTTCTCGGTCAGGGCTTCAAGTCCCACAATGATACACTTTAACAGTTAATAATTTTCAAAGGATAAAAATATGATTACAAAGAAAGAACACATAAGAAATTTTTCAATAATTGCTCATATTGACCACGGAAAGTCTACGCTTGCCGACCGTCTTCTTGAGCTTACCGAAACTGTTGCAAAGCGAGATATGCAGCAGCAGATCCTTGATAATATGGATATTGAAAAGGAGAGAGGCATTACCATCAAGGCCCGTGCCGTAACTCTTCATTATAAGGCAAATGACGGTAAGGAATATGAGCTCAATCTCATTGACACTCCCGGTCACGTTGACTTTAACTATGAGGTATCCCGTTCACTTGCTGCTTGCGAAGGTGCAATACTTATTGTTGACGCAACTCAGGGTGTTGAGGCTCAGACTCTTGCAAACACTTATCTTGCACTTGATCACGATCTTGAGCTTGTTCCCGTTGTAAATAAAATAGATCTTCCTGCGGCAGATCCCGACAGAGTATGTGCCGATGTAGAGGAGATAATAGGTCTTGACTGTTCCATTGCACCGAGAGTATCGGCAAAAACCGGTGAAAATGTAGCAGAGGTGCTGGAAAAGATTGTTGAATACATACCCTGTCCCGAGGGTGATGACGATGCTCCCTTCAAGGCTCTTGTATTTGACTCCGTATATGATAACTATAAGGGCGTCATAGTATATGTGCGCGTTATGGACGGTGTGCTTCGCCCCGGTGATACAATGAAAATGATGGCAACGGGTGCACAGTTTACCGTAGTTGAGGTCGGAAGAATGGGTGCTACCTCACTTGAAAGTGCAAGTGAGATAAAAGCAGGTGAGGTCGGATATATCACAGCTTCCATAAAGAGTGTTGTTGATGCAAGGGTCGGTGATACGGTTACAAGAGCCGATGAGCCTGCGAATGAGCCTCTTCCCGGCTATAAAAAGGCAAATCCCATGGTTTTCTGCGGTATCTATCCCGCAGACGGTGCTGATTATGAATCCTTGAGAGAAGCGCTTGAAAAATTACAGCTTAACGATGCTGCTCTTTCCTTTGAGCCTGAAACATCAGGTGCGCTGGGCTTCGGCTTCCGCTGCGGCTTCTTGGGACTTCTTCATCTTGAGATAATTCAGGAGCGTCTTGAAAGAGAATATGATCTTGATCTTGTTTCCACCGTTCCCAGTGTTATTTATAAGATCCATCTTTCCGACGGCAGTGTCGTAGATATTGATAACCCCACAAATTATCCCGATCCTGCAATTATAGATTTCGTTGAAGAGCCCATTGCAGATGCTCATATCTATGCTCCATCGGAATATGTGGGTACGATAATGGATCTTTGTCAGGACAGACGCGGTATCTTCAAGAATATGGATTATATTGCGGGAGACAGAGTTGATATACACTATGTTCTTCCCGTAAATGAAATCATTTATGACTTCTTCGATGCACTAAAGACCCGTACAAGAGGCTATGCATCCTTTGATTATGAGCTTACAGGCTATGAAAGATCAAATCTTGTTAAACTTGATGTGCTTCTTAACGGTGATCTTATAGATGCACTTTCATATATTATTCATTCCGAAAAGGCATATCCCAGAGCAAGAAAGATTGCCGAAAAGCTCAAGGATAATATTCCGAGACAGATGTTTGAAATTCCCGTTCAGATCGCAATCGGCGGTAAGGTAATTGCAAGAGAGACCATTAAGGCTATGAGAAAGGATGTTCTTGCAAAGTGCTACGGCGGTGATATTACCAGAAAGAAAAAGCTTCTTGAAAAGCAAAAAGAAGGTAAAAAGAGAATGCGTCAGTTCGGTACCGTCGAGGTGCCTCAGGAAGCCTTTATGGCAATACTCAAGCTCGATGGACAGGACTAAGACAGGTATATATATCCACATTCCCTTCTGCCGTAGTAAATGCCCGTACTGTGATTTTTATTCCCTTGCTTCTTCGGAATGCAGTGAGCAATATTTAACTGCACTCTGTAATGAGCTTTCTGATAAAAAACGGCTGAAGGAGTATACGGGAGAAGTTGAAGGGATAGAAATTGATACGGTGTATTTCGGCGGCGGAACACCGTCACTTATGACGCCTTATCAGCTGTCCCGTGTATTAAAGGCAGTCAGGACAGGCTTTGATATTTCCTCTGACTGCGAAATAACACTTGAATGCAACCCCTCCTCAAAAGGACTGTCGGAGCTGCTTTTTGCGGCGGCAGATGAGGGTGTAAACAGAATTTCTCTCGGTATGCAGTCTTCTTCTGACTGTGAAAGACGGCTTCTCGGAAGAAGAGGCGGAGTGTCTGAGGTGGAAAATGCTGTTAAGGCTGCAAAGAAAGCAGGGATAAGCAATATCTCTCTTGATGTAATGATAGGTGTGCCCGACAGCAATGAGGACACTGTCAGAGCATCGCTCGATAAGGCTATGGAGCTTGATGCAAAGCACATAAGTGCATATATCCTTAAAATTGAAGAGGGCACTTATTATTATAAGCACCGTGAGAGATATAATTTCCCCGATGAGGATAAAACAGCCGATATGTATTTATTTATGTCGGAGTATCTCAGAAATAACGGCTATATTCATTATGAGATATCCAATTTCTGCCGTGACGGCTTTCATTCCCGACATAATATGAAATACTGGGACGGTGTGCCGTATCTCGGCTTCGGTCCCGGCGCACATTCCTTTTTTAACGGAAAAAGATTTTATTTTCCGCGGGATATAAACGCTTTTATAAGCGAAAGTCCTGCAGTTTATGACGGTGACGGCGGAGACGAGGAGGAAAAAATACTTCTTTCCCTTCGCACCTTCAGAGGGATATCTCTTGATAAAAGGTCCGACAGCTTTATAAAAAAAGCTGAGCTTTATGAGAAATACGGCTACGGGAAAATTTCCGACGGTAATTTTTCTCTTACCCCTGAGGGTTATCTTATTTCAAATACCATTATCTCAGAGCTTCTGAGTGTTAATTAAAAAGGAGCATTATTATGCTTTTATCTGAAATTTTCAAGGGAGTGGAATACTCTTGTCCCGATTTTAAGGATACTGATATCGGTGAGATAGTTTATTCCTCAAGAAATGCTGCTCCCGATACAATGTTTGTGGCACTTGTCGGAGCATTTTCCGACGGTCACGATTATGCGGAAAGTGCATATCTTTTGGGCACGAGAGTTTTTCTTCTCAGTAAAAAGGTTTCCCTTCCCGGGGATGCGCTGTGCATCTATGTGGAAAACACAAGAGAAACACTGAGCATTATCAGTGCAAACTTCTTTTCCCATCCTGATAAAGAGATAGATGTTATCGGTGTTACGGGTACAAAGGGAAAGACCACGGTCACGCATATGCTTTATACCTGCCTTAATGAATGCGGTATAAAAAGCGGTGTTATCGGTACGGTGGGTGCATATTTTGACGGAAAATATATCCCTACGGTAAACACAACTCCCGAATCATATGAAATTCACAAGCTTCTCCGACTTATGGCGGATGCCGGCTGTAAGGTATGCTGTATGGAGGTTTCTTCTATAGGAATCAAGAATTACAGAGTAAAGGGAATTACGTTTGATACTGCCGTATTTACAAATCTTTCTCCCGACCATATAGGCGGTGCAGAGCACGACAGCTTTGAGGAATATGCATACTGGAAAAAGCAGCTTTTTAATAGCTGCAGAAGAGCAATATTCAATAAGGATGATGCTTTTTCTGAGGAGATAATAAAGGATATCAATGTACCCTTTACTGAGTTTTCCATAAGCTGCAGCTCTGAGCTTTATGCCGATGATATCAAAAATCTCAGAAGCGAAGGCTTCTTCGGAGTAGGCTTTACCTACAACACTAAAGAGGGCAGTGTTGATGCAAGAATCGCGATGCCGGGATTTTTCAGCGTATATAATGCCCTTGCCGCAATAAGCGTTTGTAAGCAATACGGCATCGAGGACAGAAAGATCGTTGACGCTCTTCTTACTGCCAGAGTAAAGGGCAGAAATGAGCTTATGAATGTAAATGCTCCCTATGCCGTAATAATAGACTATGCCCATAACGGACAGAGCTTTAACTCCGTTCTTGATACGGTAAGGGAATATCCCCATAACAGAATTATCTGTGTATACGGCTCCGTCGGAGACAGAGCACAGCTCAGACGCCAGGAGATGGGACTTGTCTGCGGTAAAAAAGCAGATCTCAGCATAATAACTACCGATGATCCCGGCTATGAGGATCCCCTCAGCATTGCAAAGGAGATCGCTTCCTTTGTGGAAAAAGAGGGCGGAAAATACGAAATAATCGTTGACAGAACAAAGGCAGTGCATTATGCTCTGAGCATTGCAGAGAAGGACGATATTGTCCTCATTCTCGGAAAGGGACACGAAACGGCCCAGAAGATAAGGGGCGAAAAGGTGTACTATTCAGACCATGAGGCAGTAGAACAGTTTTTTGCCGATAAAGGATAACTGATATGAAATATACATTTGAAACAGAAAATGATATGAATGCCTTTGAGGCTTTTGTCCTCAATAACGGCGGAATATATATGCAGTCCGAAAAATGGTCAAGGGTAAAGCTTGAGTGGAATTCCCGGTTTTATTCCGGCTTTTCCGAGGACGGCACAAGAGTTCTGACAGCTCTTATTATGGAAAGAAGCATTCCCGGTGCAGGAAAAATATGGTACTGTCCTGCAGGTGCGGTGTGCAATCATAAGAACAGGGAGCTTTTTTCGGCTTTTTCAGAGTTTATGAAAAAGGAGCTGAAAAAAAACGGTATAACCGCACTGTTTTATGATCCTCTTATTGAACTTCGTGTAAACGGAGAGGAGAAGGAAGAGGGCAAGGCGGCGCACCGTCTTTTTACAGAAAACGGCTTTATTCTTAACAGCGATGCATCAAACTGCCTTTATAAGTCTCCCGTGCAGCTTATTACAAGGCTTACATCCCCGGAGGGAAAAAGATACACCGCTTCAGAGCTTCTTAAGACCTTTGAAAAAGGAGTAAGATATTCTGTAAGAGTAGGCGAGGGCAGAGGCCTTACGGAGAAGATCTATACTATTAAGGATATAGAAAATGATCCACGCATTATGGAGGATTTCCTTGCTGTTATGCGCGATACCTCCGAAAGAAGCGATTTTGTTGAAAGAGGCGGAGATTACTGCAAGCGCCTTATGGAGGTCTTCGGTGAAAAAGGCCTTGATATGATGCTTATTTATTATGATAAGAAAAAGGATATTGAAATACAGAACGAAAAGCTTAAGAGAAGACAGGAGCTTCTTTTAAGCCTTGAAACGGCTCCCGAGAAGAAAAAAAGAGGTATCACCGAGGAAATAGATTCCATTGACAAGGGTACGGTACACTTTGAGGAAAGAATGAAGGAGACCGAGGGCTCGGATGAGGATGTTATCTGTGTTTCCGGCGGTATGACGCTTCATTATAACGGTATGAGCTCGTGTCTTTTCGGCGGTTCAAAAAATCTTCTCAGAAATAATCTGAGAGCAAGCCATTTCTTTAATTTCAGAAGAATATGCCACAGCATAGATAAGGGCAATAACTTCCATGATCTGGGGTATGTGCTTCTTGAAAAAACTCCCCCTGCCGAGGACGGCTCACTCGGTGTATGTAAGGCAAAGGCTGATTTTGAGGGTATTTTGTCCTTCAAAAAGAGCTTCGGCTCCGACTATATTGAATATATCGGAGAATATGTGCTTGTTTCAAATAAAGCTTTATTTTTCTCATATACCCACTTGCTTCAGAAGGCAAGAAATGTTCAGAGTGTTGTGAACAGAGTGGTAAGAAAGCTGAGATAAGGAGAGTTTATATGAAGACGGAAGGTGTTTTTTCAGCCTACGGTGCATTCCCCGAAAACCCTTTATATGAAAGGCTTACGGCAAGAGAGGATCCTATATATACAAAGGCAAATGATTGCCGCGATCAGTTTGAAAGAGATTATACGAGAATACTTCATTGCCTTGCTTACAGAAGGCTCAAGCATAAGACTCAGGTGTTTTTCAATATTGAAAATGACCATATCTGTACGAGAATGGAGCACGTTTCCCATGTGGAATCGGTAAGCACCACCATTGCAAAGGAGCTGGGGCTTAATGTAGGTCTTACAAAGGCAATTGCAATGGGACACGATCTCGGACACGCACCCTTCGGACATCAGGGTGAAAGAGAGCTTGACGCAATATCGAAAAAGTATCTCGGAAGAGGCTTTTTCCACGAGAGAAACGGACTTCATTTTGTGGATAACATAGAGCTGCTGGAGGACGATTACAGGGTTTTCAGAAATCTCAATCTTACATACGCGGTGCGTGACGGTATAATATCTCACTGCGGTGAGGTTGACGATAATGCCCTTGTCCCGAGAGAGGAATATATTGATCTTAACACCTTTACAAAGGTCGGTCAGTATCAGCCCTTTACCTGGGAGGGCTGTGTGGTCAAGCTTTCGGATAAAATTGCCTATGTGGGAAGAGATATTGAGGATGCCATAAGACTTAAATTCCTCACCAGGGAAAATATAGAAACACTTTCCGATATGGCAAAGGCATATGATAAAATGGCAATAAACACCACCGTCATAATTCATAATATGATATATGACGTGTGCAAGAATTCATCTCCCGAAAAGGGAATATGTCTTAGCGAGACCTTCCATCAGCAGCTTAAGGAAATAAAGCAGTTCAACTATGAATTTATTTACAGAAATAAAAGGCTTGATGCCTTTACGAAATATGCCCGTCTTGTGCTTGAGCAGATATTCCTTACTCTGCTTGATGCCTATGACGGCGAAAATACCGTAAACGAGCTGCGTAAGCGTGCAGAGTATTATCCGGAGCTTATGGGGGCATTTGCAGACTGGATATCAAAATTCTGTGAAACAGAGCTTGATATGTTCTCAAATATTACGGAAAGAACAGTTAAATGCATGAACAGAAAAATATACGGTTATCTTGAGACCGAGGAAATATATATGGGTGCCATACTTGATTATATCTCGGGAATGTCCGATAACTATGCGATAAGAGTCTTTAATGAGCTTATAACATATTAAAAAGGAGAGAAAAACTATGAAAAACACAAAGAAGGTATTGAGTATTTTCCTCAGTGTTCTTTTACTTTGCTCGGCTGTTGTGCCTGCGGGTGCCGTTTCTGTATGGGATATTTACTGGAGCGATACCGAGGAAGCTGCAAGAGGTATTATTATGCAGCCCGGTAAAGATGAGAGCGAAAGAAATTTTTCCTGGTATATGCCGGAGAGTGTGACAGACTGCTTTGTTGAAATCAGCCTGAATCCTCTTATGCTGTCAAGTGAGAAAATCGAAGGCGATGTGACAGATGACCGTCACGGCAATAATGTGGCAAAGGTGACTGTATCAGAGCTTGAAGAGGGAAAAACCTATTATTACACCTGCATTTCAGGAGACAGCAGAAGCGATGTTTATTCCTTTGAAACCGTCGCAGGGGACAGTTTTTCCGCTCTTTATATGTCAGACATTCATATAACCCTCAATGAGGAAACAGGCGATACAAAGGATACTGCCTTTGCATTTGCAGATCTTCTTGCAGAGGTTACGCTTAAGCATGATATCAATATGATACTTTCCGCAGGCGATCAGGCAACTGACGGACTTCTTACCGAGTATCAGGGACTTACCTTCTCTCCTCTTTCCCGTTCTCTTACTTTTGCTACTGCAATAGGAAATCACGACCGCAAGGGAATCGCTTATAAATATTTTACAAATCTTCCCAATGAGGATGAGGGTATGATAAGCTCTCCTCAGGGCGGAAACTATTATTTCACAAAGGGCGAGGTATTGTTCCTTGTAATTGATTCAAACAATGCAAGTGCCACAGATCACCGTAATTTCATAAAGAAGGCAGTAAGTGAAAATGAGGATCTGAAATGGCGTGTTGTTATGATGCACCACGATCTTTACGGCGGCTCAATTGAACACAGAGAAAGCGAAAATGAGCTGCTCAGAATGATTCTTTCCCCCATCTTCGATGAATTCAATATCGACCTTGTTCTTACGGGACATTCCCATCATTACAGTATTTCTCACGTTTTATATAACGGAGAAATTGCTCAGGAGCTTGAAAACGGCGGTACGGTAAATAATGCAGAGGGTACGGTATATATGGTATCTGCTTCTGTGGGCAGGGCCCGTGACGAGGAGGGCGTATATTCTGAGAGAATTGCTATCGGAATGGAAGACTTCAATGATAAGCTTTATAATATCATTGATTTTTCCGAGGATGCAATAAAGG
Source organism: Clostridia bacterium (assembly GCA_017440965.1). Lineage (GTDB taxonomy): Bacteria > Bacillota > Clostridia > Oscillospirales > Acutalibacteraceae > RUG806. The sequence continues at coordinate 31,354 of JAFSGH010000028.1, forward strand.
TCACTTCATATGAAAGAGGCGAAGGAGAATTTGCAAGCTTCACTCTTACAAAGGATGATGACTTTGATGCTCCCGAGATCAGCTTCTTCAGAAAACTTATCGGACAGCTTCTCGGAGCCTTCGGCACGATTTATGCATTTTTCAATAATATCGGAAGATATCACGACCTTACCGAAGACGGTTTTAATGTTGATTTTTTTGAAACAGTATTTTAACTTCGTTTTCTGCGGTGTAATGCCGTAAAATAAAAAGAAAAGGTGAAAAAAATGAAAAAGGCAAAAGGTTTTGTAAGTGTATTATTAGCTGTACTGATGCTCTTTACTGCAATGCTTCCCGCATATGCTTCAGATATTACTACAGAAGAAATTGCAGAAGAAACAACAGTGCAGGAGGAAATAACCTCTGAGGCCAAGGATGATACGGATGCTGCCACAGACGATATTGCTCTCGAGGAGCAGTGGGCTGATACCGAGGAAGCAAAAAGAGGGATCAACGTAAATCCCGGAAGAGATAACAGCGAGAGAAATTTTTCATGGTATATGGGTGCAGATATTACCTCCTGCAGTGTTGAAATATCCGAAAAAGAGGATATGAGCGATGCCGAGGTATTTACGGGCGAAGCAATCACCACATATCAGGGAGATAAGGCTGCAAAGGTAACCGTAACGGGCCTCCTGGATAATAAGACCTATTATTATACCTGTGTTTCAGGTGAAGAAAAGAGTGAGGTCTATTCCTTTAAGACTGATGACGGTACCTTCTCCGCTTTATATATGTCGGATATACACGTGTATGATGACCCCAATGATGAAACAAGCCTCAAGAGCACAGCCTTCGATTTTGCAAAGCTTATAAGAAATGCAGGTGAAAAGGCTGATTTAAGCCTTATTCTTGCAGGCGGTGATATGGCAACAGAGGGACAGAGAGTTGAATTTGAGGGACTTACCTTCTCAAAGGAATCAAGAGATTTGACATTTGCCCATATTATGGGTAACCACGACCGTCACAGCTTTGACTATAAGTATTTCAAGAACCTTCCCAATGAAATGTTCGGACCTATGGCAGGCTATCAGTCAGGTAACTACTACTTTGAAAAGAGCGGTGTGCTTTTCATCTGTATTGATACAAACAATGCAAGCGCACAGGCCCACAGAAGCACCGTAAAGGAAGCTGTCAAGAACCATCCTGATGCAAAATGGCGTGTTGTTATGATGCATCACGATCTTTACGGCGGATCAATTCCTCACAGAGAGGGCGAATGCAATCTTTTAAGAATACTTTTCTCTCCCTTGTTTGATGAATTCAATATCGATCTTGTTCTTATGGGACATTCCCATCATTATTCTGTTTCAAATATTCTTTATAACGGTGAAATAACAGAAGCGATCGAAAACGGCAAGACCGTAAAAAATGCAAAGGGTACAGTTTATTTTGTTTCTACCTCTATAGGAAGACCTGAAGAGGACAGCGAGATAAATTACAGCGATAAGGTCGCAATCGGAATGGAAAAGCTTACCGACAGCTATTACAATATTCTCGATTTCTCACCCGATGCACTTAAGGTTACAAGCTATTATCTTGATACAAATGAAGAGTATATAAGCTTCACTCTTACAAAGGATGATGACTATGAGAGAGAAAAGATAGGCTTCTTCAGAAAGCTCGGCGGTATTCTTGCCGGCTACTTAAGCACTGTTTACGGAATATATGTCAATGCAGACAGATATTTCGATCTTAAGGAAGAGGGCTACACAGGTGTAGGCTTCTTTGAATTTGTATTCTGATAAGTAAGGATAGATCATGAAAAGATTTTTTAGTATATTTTGTGCTGTTTTTATTCTGCTGTCTCTTTCCTCCTGTACCGAGGAGCCCTTGGAGACTACTGAGGAGCAGACCTCTTTAGCACCTCAGGAGGAAATAACCACCTCTGCCCCCGTAAGTGTCGATGTAATGTCTCCGCCTACGGCAGATACTGCCCTTCCTTTTGATGTTCAGCTTAAATTAAAGGATATTGATTTTGATTCCTTTGAAAAAATAGCTGCGAAGGATTCTGTTTTTCCTGATTCTGATTATGACAGGATTCTGAAAAGCGAAAATGCAGAGTATTTCTTCAGCGAAGAAAACAAGGTGCTTGCAGTATTTTTTGACAGCGATGAAAGTATCTGTGCTTCGGCAAGCTATGATACCGAATCCGGTGTTATAGAATTCTTCGGAAATGATGTAGGCACCTGGTATTATGACAAAGAGGCAACGCTTGAATGCTATGTATATACATATAAAGCGGATATCAGAAATGCCGCTCCCATTTATACCTTCTATGATGCCGAAGGCAATAAGACAGTAACGCGGACAATGGGCGGCTGGTATGATGCAGAGCTTTATCTGCTCGACGAGGCAGAGACTCTTGATATTATCAAAAGATTTGCTTTTACTATAGAAGCAACGGTAGAATATTAACTTGACATTTTCACCAAAATAAATATAATATATTTGTAATATCCGAAAAACGATGACGGAGAAGCAGAAAACAAGGCATTCCCCAGAGAGGGCCGCATAAGCTGAAAGCGGTCTGCTTGTGAGTTTTCATACGCTACCGCTCCCGAGTACGGTCCGTAAAGATTCAAGGACTGTCGGTTAAGTACCGTTAAAAACTTTTTGAGCGGGCAGATATTCTGTCAATCCGGGTGGAACCGTGGAGCAATCAGCTTCATCCCTGTTTTATGGGATGAAGCTGTTTTTTTTATAAATTAATTAAGAGGTGTTATAAATGGTAAATGTAAAACTCAGAGACGATGTTAAGCAGTTTGAAAACGGTATTTCTGCTGCTGAAATCGCAAAATCCATCGGCGCAGGTCTTTATAAGGCAGTATGCGTTTGTAAGATCAACGGAGAAGTAAAGGATCTTCGCACAAGGATCGAGCAGGACTCAGAGGTAGAATTTCTCACATTTGATGATGAAGAGGGCAAAAAGGCATTCCGCCATACCGCTTCTCATATTTTGGCTCAGGCAGTAAAAAGACTTTATCCCGAGGCAAAGCTTGCTATCGGACCTGCAATTGATAAGGGCTTTTACTATGATTTTGATGTTCCCAAGGCATTTTCTCCCGAGGAGCTTGAGAAAATAGAAGCCGAGATGAAGAAGATCGTCAAGGAGGGACTTGAACTCACTCAGTTTGAGATGACTCCCGATGAAGCAATTAAATTCTATGAGGAAAAGGGCGAGATATATAAGGTCGAACTTATAAAGGAGCATGCTGATAAGGGCGAGAATATAAGCTTTTATAAGCAGGGCGAATTCACAGAGCTTTGTGCAGGCCCTCATCTCCCCGACACATCCCGCGTCAAGGCATTCAAGCTTACATCCTGTACCGGTGCTTACTGGAGAGGCGACGAGAAGAACAAGATGCTCCAGAGAATCTACGGCACGGCTTTCCTGAAGCAGGCTGATCTGGATGCACATCTTGAGGCACTTGAGGAAGCAAAGAGAAGAGACCATAATAAATTGGGCAGAGATCTTGAGCTGTTCACTACGGTGGATTATATCGGTCAGGGACTCCCCATTCTTCTTCCCAAGGGCTGTGACATCATTCAGACTCTTCAGAGATTCGTTGAGGACGAGGAGAGAAGAAGAGGCTGGGTAAGAACAAAGACTCCTCTTATGGCTAAGAGCGATCTTTATAAAATTTCCGGACACTGGGATCACTATAAGGACGGTATGTTCGTTTTAGGCGACGAGGAAAAAGATGACGAAGTATTTGCTCTTCGTCCCATGACCTGTCCCTTCCAGTATCAGGCATATCTTAACCGTGCCCGCTCCTACAGAGATCTTCCCATGCGTCTTGCCGAGACCTCAACGCTTTTCAGAAATGAGGCTTCAGGCGAAATGCACGGACTTATCCGTGTGCGTCAGTTCACAATTTCCGAGGGACATCTTATGTGTACTCCCGAGCAGCTTGCTGACGAATTCAAGCGCTGTCTTGAGCTTACCACCTTTATGCTTGAAACTCTCGGTCTTTATGAGGATGTTTCCTACCGCTTCTCACAGTGGGATCCCGAGGATAAGGAAAAGTATATCGGCACTCCCGAGCAGTGGGATGAGGCTCAGGGCGTTATGAAGGAGATACTTGACAATCTCGGCATCAATTATAAGATAGGCATCGGTGAGGCAGCCTTCTACGGTCCCAAGCTTGACATTCAGATAAAGAATGTTCACGGCAAGGAGGATACTCTCATCACCATTCAGATAGACCAGATGCTTGCAGAAAAATTCGGTATGGAATATGTTGCAGCAGACGGCACAAAGAAGAATCCCTATATCATTCACAGAACATCTATCGGCTGCTATGAAAGAACACTTGCTCTTCTTATCGAAAAGTATGCAGGTGCATTCCCCTTATGGCTTGCTCCCGAGCAGGTAAGGATTCTCCCCATCGCAGACCGCCATCAGGATGCGGCTTACGCAGTCAAGAAGGCTCTTGAGGATGCAGGCATCGTAAAGGTTGATGTTGACACAAGAAGCGAAAAGCTCGGCTATAAGCTTCGTGAGGCACAGCTTGAAAAGGTTCCCTATATGCTTGTTATCGGTGATAAGGAAGCAGAAGACGGCACCGTATCAGTAAGAAAGCGCGGCCACGGCGACCAGGGCGTTCAGAGCATCGCAGACTTCATAAAGCTTGCTTCAGAAGAGATAGAAACAAGAGTTATATGGTAAAAATAAGACCGCATCATCAGGTGCGGTCATTGCCCTTTGTGGGATAAAAGAGAATAAACAAACGGAGGTTGCTTAAATGACAAACGGCAATATGACAGAAAGAAAAAATGAAACTGTTTTAAGCATCAGGGCTGTGATATGTCTTATGCTGGCTTTTTTTATCGCATTTATGTCTTTTTCCGGAATTCCCTTCCCTATTGATGCCATAGCAGAGACTGTATCGGAGGAAACAAGCATTGAAGAAGCTTCTTCCCTTGAGACTGTAAATCCGGAGATGATAACTGTCTCGGAAAAAGGGTATTCAGGCATTTATTCAATTAGTATTGATGCGGGACAGACGGGTGCTTTTGCCTGCGGTAAGATCTTCCTGTATTTTGATTCCGAGCAATTGAGCTACAGCGGATTTAATGCCGGGACAAATATCACAGAGTCAGACTACTTTATAAATTTCAGTCAGGATATGACTTCCAATCCTTTTGTAAAAGAAAAGGATGGCTTGTCCGTGTTTGTTCTTGAATTCGGCGGGGATACGGATACATATGCTTCGGAAGATCATCTCTGTACCGTACATTTTGAAATTCTGAGCTGTGAAACAAATATCGATACTATGCTGGAGTTTGCCGGATTGTCAGCAGCAGACGGTGAAAAGGTATGCCGTATTTATAACAGCTTTAACCCTATGGATTATCTTATATACGGAGATGTTGATGGTGACGGGGTTATAGGGGCCGCAGATGCACGGCTCACGGTGAGAGCGGCTACAGGTTTAGAGGTATTGTCTCAGAGGCAGAATATTGCTGCCGATGTGATCAAGGAGAAAGAGGAGCTTGCTTTAACATCGATGGATGCAAGAATGATACTAAGGGCAGCTATCGGTCTCGAAGATAGGGACAGCCTACCTGTTTCAAAAACATTTTATGCAGCTTCAAATTATGAAGGTGAGATAAGACTTGATGTGAGAGAAACAGAGAATGGGTTTGAAGTCGATATTATTGCTGATAAGATGACAGAGCTTAACGGTTTTGATATAGAGGTCTCCTACAATAACAGTATCCTGACTATGCCTGCCAAGTGGTATGAAGCCGCAGTAATACACACAGATATGCAAGATTTCGCTTACAATTTTGAGAACAATACAATTTGCTGGTCAGCGAATACCACTGATGACGGAAAAACAGAGATTTCAGGGTTTTTTAAGGATAAGTTCAGTCATGATATTGATTATTCTGAGAAGGAGTATTCTTACGCAGATACAGATTATGAGGTAAAGGAAGAAAGACGCCTTATTACCTTATATTATACCTATGAGGAAGGTGTTGAGCCTTCTGCTTGTGACTTTTCTGTTTCCGGAAGGTTCTATGTCGCAGACACTTATTATGGTGATGTTTTTGATACTACATCATATGATGATGCTTCAATTGAGGTGGTGCTTGACGGTACTAAGGCAAAGCTTTATGCAAAAAACAGTATTGATCTCAAAAGTATGGAAATGTCGATCGGATTGGATCCTGCAGTTGTTTCAAAGGTAAGATTTACGCACGGTGAAGATGCAAAAATGATCAGTTTATATACAGATGACTTGAATGCCTTTATTTCAGAAAATAATTACTCTGAGATTGATAATATTTATTACGGATGTTATTTTAGGGATACTCTTTGGTCTTCAGATAAATTTAAGGAAGCAGCGACTGAAGATGTTGAAATTAATGATAAATATTTCCATTTTGCCACAATTACAATAACTCTTAAGGATGGATTTACCCAATCCGATATAGTGCTGAATGCAAGTGCGGATATGCACTTTTGTGATGAAAACGGCAATGATTTTATAGTAAGCTCTTTGCCTTGTGTGGTTAATAAGTTAACTCCCGAGCCTGAGGAGACTACGACTGAGAATGGAGAGACTACAACTGAGTCAGAGGAGACTACAACTGAGTCAGAGGAGACTACAACTGAGTCAGAGGAGACTTTAACTGTTCATTCTCATAATTATTCTTCTGAGATAACAAAGGAGCCCTCATGTGTTGATATTGGTATTGTAACATTTACATGCTTATGCGGAGATAAATATACAGAGGATATTCCCTCAAAGGGTGGACATAAGCTTTCCTGGACTGTTGTGAAGCCTGCCACGAGTTTTGCAGAGGGCATAAAAGAGGGTAAGTGCGGGAACTGCAGCTACAGTGAAAAGGTCGCAATAGAAAAGCTTCCCGAAATTGCGGTAAAGCCCGAAAATGCCGATGATGCTAAGATAAGCGATAATGGCAATATGCTTACCTTAAGCGGAATAAAAACAGAGGACTTTATAAAGATAATTCCCGAAAATGCAGTTATTGAAAGCTCTGACGGCAAGGCAGTCGGAAAGGATGAGCTTATCGGCACCGGAATGAAGATAGTGATGAAGGATAAGAGCGGAAGGATCGTTGATACAAAGGTTATCGTTGTTCCCTGTGATGTTGACGGTGACGGTCTTATTGCTTCCGCTGATGCAAGAAGTGCTCTGAGAAAGGCTGTTGGTCTTGATGAGCTGGATGAATATCAGTTTTCGGCTGCAAATATTGAGCAGGACAGCGAAATCAGCTCTGCCGATGCAAGAACGATCCTTCGTGCTGCGGTAGGTCTCGAAAAGCAAGAGGAGCTTTTCGGTAAAGTAAAATAATTAACGAGGATCGTTTTTTCAGTATTTAAGCAATAAGGAGAACATTATGAAAAAAGCGATCAGCATTTTTGTGTCTGTTGTTTTGTTTCTGACTGCTTTTCCGTTTTCGGTATCGGCTGCGGATGATATGGCGATCAGCATAACTCCTGATATTACCGATGCGGTGTATTCATATCTTAATGAGGTGTATGTTGAAAAATATCCTGCGCTGGCGCTTGATTTTTCTTTCGGCTCCTGCTCTGACAGAAGGGTGCTTCAGAAGCTTGCGGATATGCTTACAAAAGACTGTAAGACGGATGAAGAAAAGGCAATTGCGGTTGTCAGCTGGGCAGACAGAAACATAAACTATAAGTCATATGTTGATACCACATATTATTTCCCCATTGATGTATTTGCTCACAGAACGGGAAACTGTCTCGGACTCGGTCTGTTTATATCTCAGGTGCTTCGTCTTGCAGGTGTGCCCGGTGTGTTCTGTGCAGGCACGAGAGGAGATATGAAGGATCATATAAGGCTCAGCGACAGAGAGATAGATCACGGCTGGGTAATGATATATTATAATAACACCTGGAATTTATTTGATCCTCTTTTTGATGTTTTCGGAACTGATGACAGAGAATTTATCTCCCGTTGGTATTTTACCGATCATATTGAAGGTGTCTCTCCGCATTATGAGGGAATGCCTTATGAATATGTGTTTTACGGTGACTGCATTTTTTATATTGACGGCAGATTCATTCACTATAAAGACGGTATGCCCGCTTCGGAATACTGGGGCAATGCCGCAGAGGGCGGTTCTGCTCTGAACGGTTCTGTTCCGTATTTTACCAAGAACAGATATGACAGCGGTAACGGAGGCGGAGACGGATTTTATCACATTGACGATCCCGATAGGAAAAAAAGTATGATAAATGACGAATGCTATTCGGGCGGCTGGATAAACTACGGTGATATGGTAGGCTATTATACAAAGGAAAACGGTATAATTGCAGGCTGTACGGTCAAGGAGTATAACGGCGAAAAGCTGTTTCTTCCCTACGGTTCAACACCTCTGAGGCTTCACGGGGATGCTGATGAATATACCCTTACTTGGGGAGCGCCCACCTTTATTTTAGGAGAAGAGATAATAGCTCCCGAGCCCTTGTGGGTAGAGAGTGAAATTGCAAACGGCAGAGTTATTACTTATGAAAGCATCACCCCTGAGATCGCAACAGTTTCGGAAACGGGAAAGATCACTGCCCTTCAGGAGGGATATGTGTCCGTAATGGTATCCTCAAGAGACTCATATGACGATCCCGGAAATTATTGCGGAGGCTTCATTGAGATTTATGTGGCGGCTGAAAAAAGAGAATACGATTATTCAGACAAGCTGATTGTTGAAGCAACTGAAATAAAGGTCATGGACGATACGAATTTCGCCGCAAGAGAGAATACAACTGTCGAGGCCGTTAAAAACAGCCTTCTCGGTGCGGTTATCACAGACGAAAAGGGTAATGTTCCTGAGGAGGATGCCGTTATCGGAAGCGGCTGGACAGTAACGCTTCCCGGCGGAATGAGTGTTGTTGCGGTTATCCCCGGAGATCTTGATTCTGACGGCGGTGTTTCATCCGCTGATGCGAGACTCACTCTTCGTGCTTCCGTGGGACTTGAGAATAATCCCAATGAATGGTTTACTAAGGCAGGCGACATAGAAAAGGATGAAGGCGGTGCAAAGCTTTCAGCCGCTGACGCAAGAACTATCCTCAGAGGCTCTGTAGGACTTGAAAACAGAAATCTCTGGTATGATGCTATTGGTCAGACAGTAAATACGGGACATTGACAGCATAAAGAATCAAGGTTATTATATTGATAATAAAATTTTATTAAGGAGAAATTATTATGGGCATTTTTCTTAAGCTTCGTTATATAATGATGCTTCCTATCTTGTTTCTCACTCTTATTACCTCTCCCGCGGCTGAAAGCACAGAGACCGCAGAGCTTATCGGTACAGATACCTTTATTTTAGGTCAGGCTCTTATTATGGGACAAGGAATCACAACTGACGGAGAGTATTTTTACACAAGCGGTTCAATAGCCGCTATCGATCTTACTGCCCTTTCAAAGATCCGTATTGAGGATATGGAGATCGTTGATGTAAAAATAAATCCTCTTCCCGACAAATGCAGTGAAAGAGGAAATGATCATATCGGCGGCATAAGCTACTATAACGGAAAAATATATGCTCCCGTTGAGGGCGGAGACGAGGTTTATGCCTCAATTGTGGTTTATGATGCGAAAACGCTTGAGCATACAGGCGAGATCTATGATCTTCCGAATGAGCTTTATCCTGACGGTGTGCCCTGGTGTGCCGTTGATCCTGAAACCGGATATCTTTATGCAAGCTTCTGGGATGAGGCAGATGTCATACATGTTTATGATGTAAACGATTCAATGAAGAGTGTCCGTGATATTGAGGTAAAGGGAGCAGACTTTATCGACCGTATTCAGGGCGGAGAATTCTATAACGGTGAGCTTTATCTTTCCTATGATATCCATGATAACGGCAATATCAAGAATATAATGAAGGTGGATGTTGAAACAGGTGAGGTCAGCCTTGCCGCAGAAAGAAATGTGGGCTCTGACAATGTAGAGGCAGAGGGAATGACATTCACAAAAAACGGCGATGAGGTAATTCTTCATGTTCTCGACTATAACAAGATCGCAGGCATATTCCTCCGCCATTATAAGGTTGATTTCTGATAAGAAAATTAATGCGTAAAAATACCCTTGCTCCTTTTCGGGGCAAGGGTATCGTTTATTATATGCAAAAAACACCTTTTTGCTCCCAAGCTTGGGGGCGGTGGGTGAAGCAGGATGCTTTTTATTTTATTGTCTGAATAATACTTTCAAGGGTAGCCTTATCTATCATTCCCGAGCGGTTATATCTTATGTTGCCGTCACGGTCTATTGCTATTGTGCGGGGGATTCCGGTTATTCCGTAGGTTATTGCGGCGCTGTATTCCAGGTCATAATAGGTGGGGAAGCTGTAGCCCTTTGCTTTTATGAATTTTTCGCCGTTTTCAATGCCGTCATCAGTGTTTACCATTAAAAACATAACCGTGTCGCCGTATTCCTTGTAAGCCTCCTCAAAATCAGGCATTTCCTGAATGCAGTAGCCGCACCAGGTTGCCCAGAAATTAAGGATCATCGGCTTGCCCTTAAGTGAACTGATATTGATCTCATTGCCCTTGGCATCAAAGATTTTGATGTCCTTCATCTGAGCGTACTGAACGGTGTCGGATGAAAGGGAAGAGCTTGCAGCCTCACTGCTTGTCATCTCTTCATTTGCCTTGTCCGAAAGCGAGGGATATACGATAGCGGCAAGCGCAATTATTATTACAAGAACTGTTGTTACAATGATAAGTGATTTGTTTTTCATAGCTTTTCTCCTTTTTTATTATATAGGAAATTGCTCGCAATGTGAGCAATTTTGCTTATAACAAGAAACACCTACAGCCCCCAAGATTGGGGGTAGGGGGTTGACAAATCGTAAGATTTTTTCTTATGCAAGAACAGATAAAAATCTGTTCATAAGTCCTGTCATCATAAGAATACCGATAATTACAAGGAATATTCCGCAGACGGTATTTATTATTTTATAATTTTTCTTAATAAATGTGAATGCTCCCTTGAGCTTATCTATAAGCACTGCACTGAGTAAGAAGGGGACACCGAGACCGAGGGAATAGAGCAAAAGCATTATTATGCCCTTCAGCATATCACCCTCACTTGATGCAAGCGCAAGTGCTGAGCCTAAAAACGCTCCGACGCAGGGTGTCCAGCCGACAGAGAAGACCACTCCGAAAAGAAAGGCTGAAAAGAATCCCATATCCGTTCTGAGTCTTCCGGTTTTCAGTCCCGAAAAAAGCTTCAGGTTGAAAACGCCCATATAATTCAGTCCGAAAACTATAACGATGAGTCCGAGAACAATATTCACGACCGTTTCATATTGCTTCAGAAGGCCACCGAGAGTGCCTGCAAGGGCACCGAGAGCCGTGAAAACAACGGTAAAGCCTGTAACGAAGCCTGAGGCTCCGAGAAGAGTTTTCTTTGTGCTTCTTTCTCCGCCGCCTGCAAAATAGGAAAGATAAACAGGAAGCATGGGAAGAAGGCAGGGGGAAATGAAGGTTATTATGCCTTCAATAAAGGATACCGCAAATTGCATATATTAACTCCTAAATTAGAATGATTTTAATTTCTCTTTAAGTATATATTATTTTTCTTGTCAAATCAATAGCCCCTGTGTATAAAAATCTATAAAATTAAAATTAATTATTGATAATTATTATTCTTTTATGTATAATTTAGTCAGAACGGAGCGTGATAGATATGGTTCGTGCAAAAATCAAAAAGCCTCAGGACAAATCTGTCGCAACAAAGGGCTTTGCGAGATTTCTGTTTTATTTTGTGCAGTTTACATGGGGACTTCCCGTAAATCTTATCAGCGGTATAGTCTTCCTGTTCCTTCGCAGAAAATACCGCACGGAGAAATTCAAGAATGCCTATATCACCTATATCCCGGGAAACTGGGGCGGTCTTTCCCTCGGAATATTCATTTTTATGGCTGAAGGAAAGGCGGAGGGCTGGACTAACAATACGAAGATCCACGAATACGGACACACCATTCAGTGCCTGCTCTTAGGTCCTCTTTATTGGATAGTTGTTGCACTTCCTTCTGCAATATGGTGTAATTTCTTTGCGGATTACAGAAAAAAGAACAACGTATCTTATTATAAGCTCTACTGTGAGAGCTGGGCAAACTCCTGGGGAGTAAAATGGTCAGGTCTCAAGCAGTTCGGAATAAAATGATCGGAGGCAAAAAAATGAAAAAGTTAATGTGTGTTATCCTTTCCCTTGTTATGGTTCTTTCCTTTGCCGTTATCGGCGGAGCAACAGAAAAAGAGAAGGTGCTTCAGTTCAATGAAGACGGAAAATTCAAAATTATGCAGGTAAACGATACTCAGGATGTAGGTAAGGGCGTAAATGAAAAAATGCCTTCCTTCCTTGAGGCTGCTCTTGATATTGAAAAGCCTGACCTCGTTGTTTTCGTAGGCGATCAGCTTGCAGACTTCTATCCCTTCGCAACTGAAGAGGATATGGCTCTTTCCATCAAAAATATCATCGAGCCTCTTCAGGAAAGAAATATTCCCTTCCTTATGACTCTCGGTAATCACGACCACGATAATATCGAAGAGTTCACAGAGGAAGAGCAGTATGCAGTATATACCTCTTATGAAAATTGCTATGCAGTAAATAACGGTCCCGACGGCTTTACATATAATGTGCCCGTTCTTACCTCTGACGGTGAGGAGATCGCATTCAACATCTATATGATGAACACTCACAACAAGGCAGAGTCAGGCGGCTATGCAGGCGTCAATGCTCAGCAGAATGAATGGTACAAGGCTACCTCTGCCGCTCTTAAGGCAGATAACGGCGGCGAGGCTGTTCCCTCAATGCTCTTCCAGCATATTCCCCCCAAGGAGATCTATTCTCTTATGAAGGAATGCGAAGCAAATGAGGACGGTGCTATCTATTCACGCCGTGACAGCAAGTGGTATAAGCTTGACGAGACCAAGGCAACAGGCTATCTCGGCGAAGCTCCCTGCAGTGAGGATTTCGACAATATCACAGGTCAGTATGAGACATGGCTTGAATGCAGAGATGTTATGGGTGCATTCTTCGCTCACGACCATGTAAATAACTTTGTAGGTACTAATGAAGACGGTATCACAATGGGTTATAACGGCGGTACAGGCTTCAGAGCCTACGGTCTCGGTGATGAGAGAAGCGTCAGAATCTTTGAATATGACGAAAATGATGTTGAAAATTACGAAACAAGACTTCTCACCTATAAGGAAGCAACAGGCGAGGAGATCCCCGTTGTAATAGTAGACCTTTTCACCCCCGCTCTTCTTACAAGCCTTATGAAGGTGGTTTACTTCCTCTTCGGCTGGCTCATTGATCTGTTCTGATAATAAACTCAATTGCTCAGGTCCCCATCGGACCTGGGCTTTTTTTGCTTTAAGAAGGTATTTTTCTATAATGTAAAAAGCTCATATGTCCCTTTGAACGGAAAGTAGGTTTTCCCTGAATACGGAGGATATGAAAAAATTTCCTATATAATAAAAAAATAAGCCGCAAGGAATGACCTTCGGCAATAACAAAAAACTCAGGTCCGATAAAGACCTGAGCTTTTTTGTGATGAGCTATAAATCATAATTTACCGAACAGTAAAGATGCAGATAAAATCACATCAGGGGACGCAAAAATTAAGGTTCTTCACGGAAAGTTGGGGAATCATATTACTCACTTTAATCATTTTGTGCTTCGCACTTGGGAACCCCCGGCGAGGGTTCCCAACGAAAAACAGTCCACTGGACTGTTTTTCTCCCCTCCTGCGCTATTGGAAGCATAAGA
>JAFSGH010000029.1 GCA_017440965.1 Clostridia bacterium
CGACCTGAAAGTGCGAATTTTTGATGGATTTTTGGATGTTGAGGGCGAAGACAGGCTGTCGCCTTTCAAGCCCGAAACGCCGGAAAGCCGCAAAAATTCACGCTTTCGGGCGGGTTCGGATTACACTTGTCACCCTAAGCTTTAATTAACGCAAACAATGAAACACATAAAAGGAACACTGACCGTTCTTTTTTTGCAACAGTTTATAACCTTATCTGCATTTTAATTATATTAGCACAAGGCTCGGCTGTCAAATAAAATTTGCCTGTAAACGGAAACAGCAAGAAAATAGCTCGCGGTACGGCTTTGGATTTTTTTCGGACAGTCCCTATCCGAGGAAGTATTACTTCCCTCGGCGGGACATATGAACTTTTTTGCTTTGCGGGAAGATATTTCCCGGAAGGTAATCTTCTTATTGATAAATATCATTCTCCGCAGTAATAAGCTCTCCCTTTTCGTTCCAGGAGGCTTCATAGGCGCTGTAATAAAGCGTTCCTGTGCCGTCGGTATAGGGGTAATCATAGTATCTGTATTCCCTTGCCTCGGCTGTCATCTGCTCCTGATAGTATTTATCAAGCTCCTCCTCGGTCATTTCCGATGTGTCTTCAGAATATAATTCGAGCATATAGCCCTTATCGCAATAAAACCATCCGTCCTCTGTTACATAGCAGTCAAGGGCATAGTATTTTTCACCGTCATCACGGACATAATACTGCGTTTCATAGGAAAAATACATAGACTCATCCTGAAGCTCCTCTGAAAGATATGTATATACTCTTCCGTCCTCGTCATAAAGGATCACATCATCTTCATTTTCATAGCTGTTGCCCTTTTTGTCATAAAAGACACCGTTTACGGAAATTCTGTCATCCTCTTCAAAAAGCTCAGGTGAGGAAACAAGATTATAGCCGAACACAGCGCCGAGAATAACAGTAAGTGCATATACCGTGATAATTCCGATCCCGAATATCCTGCTAAGTTTTTTCTGTCTTCTTTTTTCTTCCCTGTTTATAGCGGGAAGAGCTGAATGACAGACGGGACACAGCTGCTCATATTCCCCTGAAAGCTTCTTGCACTGAGGGCATTTTTTTACATCGGGACCGGGGAAGGTCCTTCTTTTTATCAAAAATACGATAAGCGTTAAAGGTCCTGCAAGAACAGCACAGATATACCAGCCTACATTAAGCTTATGGCATCTGTACTTTGCCGAAAAATTAAGAAACAGCAGAGTAAAAACGATCATCAGTACATCAAGAAGCACTGCTACACCGTAAAACAAAAGTGAATCAAATATCATATCCGCTAAATTTTCCATTGTATTTCTCCTGAGATCTTATTTTATTTTTCCGAGTATCAGCGAATAAGGCTCGGGGCGTCCAATCTCCTCTGCACTCATTTTATCCAGCATCAGAGTCATTTTAATAAAGGTGGCTATCTGCTCACACATAAGAGCAAGGCTGAATTTTTCCATCTGATGAGTCTCGTTTATCGCTGTCAGATAATCGGGAGCAGTAACAAGAGAAATATCGGGAATACCCACATTTCTCGGAGGCTGTCCCTCTCCGAAATGAAGAAAATTATGTCCCTTCAGCGTTACCGTGCTGACAAGTGTTCTTTCATCAAGGCAGGAATAATACACCCTGTCAAGAGACTTATTTGCTGTATACACAAGCTCCGTATCTATCGGGGCGGTGCACTGATATTTTCCGTTTCTGTCCTTCCACTGAGTACAGCCGAAATGCTCTGCTCCGATGCTTGCAACCGCCTTGATATGCCCCTTTTTGCCGTCCCACATATCGCGGTGGTTTTTAAGCCATTTTGAGGTTGCCTGAATATCACGCTCGGTAAAATCGGGCAGTCTGAAATGTCCTGTTGCAAAAACGAATATAAGAGTTCTCTCAAGCTCCTCTTCCTTCAGGTGACGCATCATTTCAAGCATTGCAAGGGCGCCGTTTTCCTCAACACAGTTTATACCGTCGGTATGGGTATTGATGATTATGGCTTCCCTTCTGCTCTTGCCCTCAATTACGGTATAAAAGGATTCGGTAGCAGCATTTTTTTCTCTCTCGGCAGTCAGCACAAAATTGACCTTCTTTTTTTCTCTTGCGGCCTTCTTAAGCCTTCTTCCCGCTTCCTCTCCTACCCACAATGCGGGAATTCCCTGATAATCCGTAATAAAGGGAAGATACTGTCCTTTTACCATCTCGTCTGATATACCCTCCCAGATGCATATGACCGCCCTGACACCCATTGCTTTTGCGGCGGCAAGAAAGGGGATCTTTACAAAGGAATCGGCAACGGGACCGTTATAGTATTCAGGGAGCGACACACCTTCGGGGAATGAATTTCTCTGATTAAAAGCAAAGCCCGTCGGCACTTTTTCAAGGTCCTTTACCTTGACGAGAGCAATTTTACCTCTTGCGGGAAGATAGTTTATATGCTTTCCGAATATTTCAACGATCTGTGCAGTGATGCCATTTTCGTCGGTCTGTCCCGAATAAGGCCAGACAGAGGCTATCTCTATATTTTCATTCCCGTCGGAATTTAATATTTTCAATGAAGAATGCTTTTCCTCCCAGCGGTTAAAGGAATAAAGATCGCTGTAGGTATCAAATCCCATTTCGTGAATTTCATTCTTCAGATAATCAACAAATTTCTGCTGACCTGATGAGCCCGTAAGCCTCAGTCCGCAGCCGTTCATCGCTTCAACAGAGCGTAATACTCTTTCTTCAGATATATTGATCCTCATACCTGGGCCCCCTTTAACATAAACAAAGTCTGAAGAATATATCTGAACCTTGCAAAGATCCTTCTTATAAAATCAAATACACTGTTGCTTTTATTCTGCGAAAAGGTCTCACAGATTATAGCATCTCCCATATCACCCCAGTAGACATTGCCGTTTTCGTCGGTAACGAAGGCACGGACAAGAAAACGGTATTCGGTGCCTTCCTCAAGAGACTCTATAGCATATACTTGGCCTTTAGTATCTGCTATTCTTCTGAGATTTCCGTCTGCGTCCTCAGAATAAATACGGTAAACGATATCCTCATGGATATCTTCCCAGCTGAGAGCAACGCTTTCATCTGAAAGTGAATATATCTCAGGCACAACAGCAGGAATATATATATCGTAATAAAGAGTCTTTGAGCCTGCAAAATTGCCGATATAATCAACTCTTACGCTGTATTTACCGCAGTATTTTGACTCGGATAAATAGGTCAGCTTATAATCTCTGCCGTTTAACAAGCTCTCGCCCTTGCTGTTTTTCACCGAAACGGCAGGCTTCTGAAAACTTCCGTTATATATGAGTCTTTCAGAAGAAAGCCTGACCTCTCCTACCTTATATATTACGGTACGGCTTACGGTGCTTGTTGCAACATCGTGAAGAACGGCAAATTTAATAACGGTCATCTCACCGTTTTCCTCGTCTGAAGCCGCCTCCACCTTACTTGCGGTAACGACATCACCGCTTATAAGTATCTCATACTCACTGTGGGAAATACGCTTTCGCTCGGACATAACTATACCGCATAAGGAGCAAATGCTCTGATGGGTATATCCCGCCTTTTCTTCGGTAGGAATGATAGCAGGAATGTCAATTATTTCCGTGTGTGTATGTGTTTCAAGCGCTTCAAAATTACCGCTGAAATTCTGACAGTAACTGTGAGCAGTTGAGCCGTAATAGCCTTTGATTACAGAATCATACGGAAAAACACCCGTGTGTCTCGGAAATACAAGCTGTCGGTTATATATCTCAACGCTTGTCACTTCCTTATCAATAAAATAATCCCAGCCTGATGCAACGCTTGTGATCTCAGGACCGAGCACAAGAGTCTCAGCTCCCGGTGTAAGCTGCTTTATAAGACAGTTATCAATATAAAGAATTCCGTCCTTTATATTATCGGGCTCACTGTATGCGGCGGTGCCGTAAAAAATACCGCTTTCCAGCTCTACATATCCTGTTTCAAAATCTATATCACGAAGCCTTGTACAATTTCTGAATGCGGAGGTGTTTATCCGTGCTATATTCTTCGGCAGATAAATGCTCTCAAGTGAGGTACAGCCTTCAAAGCAATGACTGCTGATGCTATAGGCATATTTCGGGAAGGTGATATCCTTAAGAGAGGTGCAATTTCTGAATGATCTCGGAATTGAGGTACAGGACTCTGCCATTATTACCCTTTGAAGGCTCTGATGATCCGCAAATGATATTCCGCTGAGTCCGCCAAGACCGTCCTCTGCAATAAAGCTTTTAATATCATTCTTAAAGCCGTACCAGGGCTCTTCGCCGTCAGCGTAATAATACACATCCCCCGTACCGATCATACGAAGAACACCCTCACCGTCCAATGTCCAGACAGCATTATCACCGCACTTGCCCATTTTTGTTATTTCACTGTCGACACAAAGCTTACACAGCTCGCATATATTATCTCCGTCAGCATCCTTATGCTCAAAGCTTGTATCAATTGCTCCGCCCGAGGAATAAATATTACAGCGTTCACACCAATAGCCCGCAGTCAGTCCTACAGTTTTATCGCATAAAGACTTGGTCGCAGGGACAAAAACAGTGTCTTCGCATTTACAAAGCAAAGAAAATCTGTTGCCGTATTTCTCGGCGTGGCGCTGTGCCGTTGAATTTTTGTACCCGTAAACGGTAGCACGGGCAGGAAAAACATCCGCAGAATCGGGAATAAAGCAATCGGGATCAAGCACTGTAATATCGCGTGCCGAATTGGAATAGCTGAAGCAGCATTCGCTGATGCCTCTGACATTCTCTGAAAATATGACTTCTCCGCGTGCAAAGGATACGACAGCATATCCCGAAGCATACAAAACATCATTTTCCCAGTTTTCGGGAGAATCGGAAAATAAGGGGGTATCACTGAAAATTGTTTTTATATTCACATTATTTCCTTTGATCTCAATATCCTTAAGTTCCGAAGCGCTGAATGCTCTTTCAGATATAGCCGTTACGGTCTCGGGAACGATTACCTCCTTTACCGTTTTACACCTATAGAATGCTCCGTATCCGATCTTCGTCACCTTATAGCCGCCAAGCTCTGAAAGAAGCTCCACTCTTTCGGGCACACCCCTTATTGCAGCTCCCTTTACGGTGACACCGCCGTCCTCTTCAATAAAATAATCGACGCCGTTTACGGAATAGGTCCTTCCCTTCTCGAATACAATATCTTGCGTTACCGAGGGCGCTGTACTCGCATAAGCACTTACTAAAAGAGATACCGTGAGTATAATAATGATAATTAATATACCGATAAGAGCTTTTATTTTTTTCATAATATCTCCTCCGCTTCTTCTGATAAAATTATAACATCCATAATAAACAATGTACATCCTTTCACGGAAATTAAGAGTCCCTCTTAAAAAACACGGCAATATATGCTATAATCAAATGAACATCTGAGGTCTTCACAACTATTAACGGATACAAACAAAAAAAACTTACAAAAAAATGTAAGTTTTCATAAAAAATTTCCGTTTATTATTGTGAACATCAAAAAAACACAAGCAGGAAAAATATATGCTATTGATCTACACTCTTCATATTGAAGAAGAAAATGACAGAATAAAGTTTGAAAAAATTTATTCCTTATACAAAAATAAAATGTGGTATGCGGCAAATCAGATCTTATCCGATGCATATCTCTCGGAGGATGCGGTCCACAATGCCTTCATCGGAATTGCAAAGAATATAAAAAGAATATCCTCCGCCGATTCGCAGAAGGCACTTTCTTACTGTATCACCGCCGCAAAAAATGCCGCAATTGATATATTAAGGAAAAATAAGGGTATACAGGAAACGGACATAGACGGACTTTATGATATCAGCGATAAAAAAAGCAGCTCTTTTTATGAGGTCCTTGAAACGAAGGATATCATAGAAAAGGCTGTTGCCGCCCTGCCCACTGTTTACAGAGACGTGCTGTATCTTCTTATCGCAGAGCAGATGTCAGAAAAGGAGATAGCTGGACTTCTCGGAAGAAGACCGGGCACTGTCCACCAGCAGGTAAAACGCGGCAGAAAGATACTTCAGGAAGAAATTATGAAAGGAGCAAAGATCAATGGAGATAAGTGACGCAATGTTAGCGGCAGCCCTGATAAAGATTAAAAGCTCGGAAATTGCAGCTTTACCTGATGAAGCCAAGGCAGAGCATATATTCAGCAGGGATTTTGAAAAGAAAATGGATGCTCTGATCTCCTCTTTCGGAAAAAGAGATACCGGCACTTCAGCAGTAAAAAATACTCTTACAAAGGCCGCAGTAATATTTCTCACTCTCTGCATAGGTGCTTTTTCGCTTATTATGATGAATCCTCAGGCAAGAGGAGCTTTTACAAATGCCGTAATCGAATTTTACGAAAACAATATAAAATTTTATTTTATTTCCGGAGAAGAGGATTCACGGGATTTTCGGAATTACGAAAATGTATATGCCTCATATATTCCCGAGGGATTCGTATTAAAGGAAAAATATACTGAATATGAAGCCGTCGGCTACAGATACGAAAATGAAAGGGACGGTCTTTCTTATGACATTTTTGTATCTCTTAATGAGGGACTTTCTGTTCATACGGATAAGAACAAGGACAATATCGAAGGCTTAAGCATTTCCGGAAGAGAAGCTTATATTATTGTCGGTGAAAATGAAGGAAAGCCCTATTCAACTCTCATTATAACGGGTAACAGTATAACGGTTACCGTCTACGGGAAGCTAACAAGAGAAGAAATAATCAGCGTGGGAGAATCGCTAAAAGAAGAATAGAGGGGTAACAGAAAAAACCATATTTCGCCACCCGGGGGGCATATATCTCCATCTTATTAAAAAAAAGACTCTTTACAAAAGACAAAACTTTCCTTGTCTTTACTGTAAAGAGTCTTTATTTTTAGTCCTTAAGGCTTTCTTCTATGGTGTCCTTAAGCTCCTTCATACCTTCGCCGTTCTGGGCGGAGGCTTCTATTACCTTAATAGCGGCACGCAGGTACTCATTTTCAGAGAATGCCCTTCTTCTGTTTTCCCTTTCTGTCTTATTGAGCTTGTCGCACTTTGTAAGAACGCATATAAAGGGATAGCCTGCATCTGTCAGAAAGCCCAGCATTGTCTTATCGTCCTCTGTGGGCTCGTGACGCATATCAAGAAGCTGAACTACAAGCCTTATATTTCTGTCCGAGGCAAAATATGCCTCCATAAGAAAGCCCCAGCGGCGTTTTTCATTGTCGGAGCGCTTCGCATAGCCGTAGCCGGGCAGATCTGCAATTCTTACCCCGTCAACGAGAAAGAAATTTATGGTGGTGGTCTTTCCGGGAACGCCCGACACTCTTGCAAGATTCTTTCTGTTGAAGAACTTATTTATAAGTGAGGACTTTCCTACATTCGACTTTCCCGCAAATACTATTTCGGGAAGATCGGAGGCTCTCAGCTGTGCCGATGTACCGAAGGATGCTTCAAATTTAACATTATTTATATTCATATATATCTCCTTCAGTTATTTTTACAGGAAATACCTGCTCTCATATTATTTTTTGCAGGCAGCATATCGGCATTTATCTTCTTTTCCTTTTCGGCTCTTACCTCGGGAAAAAGAGCGATATCAATTACCTCATCCACATTTTTCACGGGAATAAAGCTTACCTTTTTCTTTACATTTTCGTCTATCTCGCTGATATCGGGAGTGTTACCGTAGGGAATGATGACATTATATATTCCCTCTCTGTAAGCCGCCATAGATTTTTCCCGAAGTCCGCCTATGGGAAGCACTCTTCCCGTAAGCGTCACTTCACCCGTCATGGCAACATCTCCTCTTACCTTTCTTCCGGTAAGAGCGGAGACTAAAGCCGTAGTAACGGTGACACCGGCACTGGGACCGTCCTTGGGCACTGCACCCTCGGGGAAATGCACATGGATATCATTATCCTTATAAAAATCGGGATCTATACCGAATCTGTCCGCACGGCTTCTTACATAGCTTACTGCAGTTCTCACGGATTCCTTCATAACATCACCGAGAGAGCCTGTGTATTCAATCTTGCCCGTACCCTTGAGAATGACAGCCTCTGCCTTAAGCAGCTCACCGCCAACAGCCGTCCAGGCAAGTCCGTTTACAACGCCTACAGAATCCTCAAGGACATTTTCCTCGGGACGGTATTTTCTTATACCGAGATATTCCTCAAGATTCTTATCTGTTATTTCAAGCCTTTCTGTTATATCAGAAGCAAGTCTTACGGACTCCTTACGGCAGACGGAGGCAATTTTTCTTTCGAGAATTCTGACACCTGCTTCTCTTGTATAGCCGTCAATAATAAGCCTTAAGGCGGCATCGGAAATTCTGAGATCTTCCTTTGTAAGAGAATGCTCCTTCATCTGCTTGGGGATAAGATGCTTTTTTGCTATTGCGAATTTCTCTTCATATGTATAGCCGGGAATATCTATAATTTCCATTCTGTCAAGAAGAGCGGGAGGAATGGAATGCTTATCATTTGCGGTTGTTATAAAAAGAACCTTGCTGAGATCAACGGGAAGCTCTATATAATGGTCGCGGAAGGAGAAATTCTGCTCACCGTCAAGCACCTCAAGAAGAGCTGACGCAGGATCGCCCTTGAAATCGTTTCCGAGCTTATCTATCTCATCAAGAAGCATAAGACAGTTCATACTGCCCGCATCCTGAAGACCTGCAATTATCCGTCCCGGCATTGAGCCGATATAGGTCTTTCTGTGACCTCTTATCTCCGCCTCGTCTCTTACACCGCCGAGGGAAATACGCACATAATTTCTGCCCGTTGCCTTTGCAATGCTTCTTGCAATGCTTGTTTTGCCGACACCGGGAGGTCCTGCAAGACAGATTATCTGTCCCTTAATTTCCGGAGACACCATAATTGCCGCAAGCATCTCGGTTATACGCTCCTTGACCTCCTTGAGACCGTAATGGTCTCTCTCAAGCACTCTTGATGCCTTTGAAAGAGAAACAGTCTCCTTTGTGAATATGCCCCAGGGGATATCAAGGCATTTTTCAACATAGGAGCGAATGACATTTCCGTCAGCGGAGGAGGGAGACATCCTTTTGAGTCTTTCTATCTCGGAATAGAGCTTCTCCTTGTGAGAATCCGGCATAAGGCTCTCAGCCACCCTTGAAGCAAGCCCCGTAGAGTCATCACCCTCAAGGTCGTTGAG
This sequence comes from Clostridia bacterium, assembly GCA_017440965.1. Taxonomy (GTDB): domain Bacteria; phylum Bacillota; class Clostridia; order Oscillospirales; family Acutalibacteraceae; genus RUG806. Next base: position 9,189 of record JAFSGH010000029.1, read on the forward strand.
CTCCTCTGTGATAGCCTTCATTTCCTCTCTGAGATAGTATTCCCTCTGATTCTTATCCATCTGCTCCTGAACTCTGTCCTGAAGCTCGGCATCAATTGAAAGTATCTCCGTTTCCTTTGCAAGAACGGAGCATAAAAGCTCGGAACGCATAAATACATTGAGCGTTGAAAGGATGACCTGCTTATCCTCCATGGGAAGCATAATATTTCCCGCTATGTAATCGGCAAGCTCGCTTATATCCTTTGACTCATATATCTTATGGAACATTTCGGGAGACATATGGTGGATATGCTCGGCATACTCATCAAAATATCTCTTAAGGCTGTAAAGCGAAGCCTCCTGAAGAAAAGCGAATGAGCCGTCAAAGCCCTCGGGAAGCGAAACATCATCCTGAAGAGGCTCGATCTTCACCTTATAATATAATCTTTTCTGAACTATCTCTGATATCGAGGCTCTGTATTTGCCCTCAACCACAACTCTCAGCGTAGAGCTGTGATCGGGCAGCTTTATTATCTGACGGACAGTGCCTACAACACCTACGGGATAAAGATCCTCAAGCTCAGGCTTTTCAACGCTTACATCCCTTTGGGAAACGAAGAAAAGATCCTGTCCGTTTGCATTCTTGAGTGCGTTCAGAGAGGATACTCTTCCCACATCGAAATGAAGAGTCATTCCGGGGAAAAGCGACACACCTCTCAGCGGCACCATTGCATATATACTTTTTGTACTCATAAAATCTAAAACTCCGGAAAATTAATATCAGTTTGCACCTGAGACGGTTATTCCGCCAAAGGCAGCATAAGGCATAATACAGGCTCCGTAATTCACGCTTTCCTTTGAAAATCCCTTTACATCCTTCACCATCTCGGCTAAATTACCGCTTATCATAGTCTCGGAAAGAGGACTTGCGATCTTTCCGTCCTTTATCAGGAAGCTGTTTTTTGCAACACCCGAAAAATCGCCGTTACCTGCAGGCTCACCGCCTGAAAAACGGCATACAAGAATACCGTTATCTATGCTCTTTAATATTTCTTCAAGACTTTTTTCACCGCTATGCACCCTTACACAGCCGCTGGTGCTCTTCGATCTTTTAAGTCCTGTTTTTCTTGCGGCATACTCTGAAAGACAGAAGCTTTCAAGCACACCGTTTTTTATAACATCAAAATTTTCTGCCTTATAGCCGTCCGCAGTTATTCTTTCACCGCAGACAATTTCACCGTCGGTGGGAATTACGGACAAGGTAAAGCTTTCATCTGCAACTCTTTGTCCGAGCTTATCCTTCCAGGGAGATGTTCCCTCAATAAGTGCAAGATCTCCCGTAAAGGAATCTGTTATGGTCGAGATAAAATCGCAAAGGCAGGCGGGAGAAAATACGGCTGTACCCGTAAATTTTCCCGAAAACGGAACTGCCTGCAGCTCGTTTACAGCACGCTGCAGCATTAATTTAACATCAGCCGTCTCAAGAATGTCCTGAGAGGGATCAAGGAAATCCACCACAACGCAGTTAAAGGAGGTGACAGTCTCATCATTATGAGCAGAATACATAATGCTGACTGAATATGAGCCGTCCTCCTCGGTAAATTCAACACCGTTTGAATTCATAAATACATGCTTGCCGTAGGAATAAGAGGCAATGACCTGCTCTAACATAATTTCGGGGAAAAGCCTTTTTACATCCTCATTGAATTTAATGAGAGAATCAAAGAATTTCTCCTTATCGGGCTCCAGTGCGCCCGAAACGAAATCGCAGTTCTCCTCTTTTTCGGCAATTGAAAGAGCTTCATCCCTGACACCCGTAAGTGCGGCGGTGAGGCACTCATTCACGGCATTGTCAACTGCCTCCTTATCAAGCTGATTGACGGAAGCCGTACCTTTTTTCATATCCTTGATGACCTTCATTGAGGCACCTGAATTAAAAACACTTCTTATAAGAGAGAATTCACCTGCATCCATATTGAATTCCTCTACTCTTCCTTCTGACACGCTCACCTGAGCCATATCGCCGCCGGAGGCCATGAGACTGTGGAGGATATACTGAGCCGATTTCTTAAGATTTTCCATATTATCTGCCTCCTATATTTACTTTACATCTTATGGACGGGCCGCCCATGGAAACGGGCATAGGCTGCTTCTTTCCGCAGTAGCCTGCAAAATCCCATGCTATATCGTCGGAGAGCATATCAACGGTCTTCAGCATATTAAAAGCAACACCCGATATCGTTGTGTCCCTTAAGGCTCTTCCGAGCTTTCCGTTTACTATTTCATAGCCCATGGTGATACCGAACATAAATTCACCCGTGGTATCAGCCTGTCCGTTCTGAGTCCTTGTGAGATAATAGCCCTTATCAACGGAGGCTATCATATCGCTTAATTTATCCGTACCCGGATGGATGGCGGTATTTCTCATTCTTATAAGCGGCTCATCGGAAAAGGCAAAGGCTCTGGCATTTCCGCAGGGCTTTACTCCGAAATGAAGCGCACTTTCAAGATTATTCATATATCCCTGAAGCACACCGTCTTTAATAATGACCGCATCCTCACATACTGTACCCTCATCATCCGTATAGACGGGAAGAGGTGCTCTTTTTCCGAAGGCGGTATGGGCGAAGTCTGTAAGATTTATAAGAGGAGAAGCAACGGTCTTTCCTATACTGCCGTTTGCAACGCTCCCCGCAAGCACAAGATCTGCTTCTACGGTATGGCCTACTGCCTCATGAGCCACCATACCTGCAATTGATGAATCTATTATGCAAAGTGCTTCACCCGCATCAGGGAATATGCCTTCCTTTTTCTTCATAAGCTCCTGATATAAGGAATCGACCATAGGGAAAAGAAGGGCAGGATCGGAATAATGATCGCAGAAATAGCCCTCTCCGCCGCCGAGAACATCGAAAAGCTCGATATTCGTGCCGTCAGAAGCCTCACAGGAAAGGGAAACTATCATATAAGTTCTCGGGAAAAGCTGATAAGAGAACGCACCCTCAGAGGTTGCAAGAGTCTTTTCTATGCATCCGCTCGAAAGCCCTACATGCCTTGAGGTGAGAGCGGGATATGTTTTTTCAATATAGGAGTCCACTGCTCTTGCAAAATCCACAAGAGTCTTTTGAGAAACATCAACAAATGCTCTTTTTTCGGTATATTCACCCTTCTGAGCATTTATAAGCGCACCCTTATTTTTAGGCATCCTTGAATAAAGAAGCCCTGCATTTTCCTTTGCGGATAAAAGCACCTCGCGGGCACTTTCCTCGTCCGTGCTGCTCTTTGAAGCAAAGCCCCACACACCGTCTGAATATACACGTGCACCGATACCCTTTGATACCGATGACATATTGCCTACAAGCGAGCCGCCGACGACAGATACCCTTCTTGTACGGGATGTCTGCATACGAAGCTCAGCGTGGTCCTTTATATCTGTAACAAGCTTTTTCATATAATCACTCATTTTATCAGCCTCCGTAATAAGTTATAATACCATATATATTAAATTTTTGCAAGGAAATTATATATAATTATATAAAATAATACTTTACAAACATAGAATTTTTTGGTAAAATAAAATGCAAAAAAATTACCGCACGGAGGTTATTTTATGAATTACACATCAACACGCAACAATACGCTCTCGGTCTCATCAAGCTTTGCAATAGCAAACGGAATTTCCACCGAAGGCGGCCTCTTCGTGCCCACCGATATTCCGAAGGTCTCGGGAGACTTTATCGCTTCTCTCGTGCCTATGACATATATTGAGCGAGCACGCAAGGTTCTTTCTCTTTATCTTACCGATTTTTCAGCCGAGGAGATAGATGCAGATACTTTCGGAGCATACTCAACGGGCTTTACACACGAAAAGGTAGCTCCCCTTACAAATCTCAACGGCAATGTAAATGTACTTGAGTTATGGCACGGCCCGACCTGTGCATTCAAGGATATGGCATTACAGCTTCTTCCCTACCTTCTTACGGGCAGTGCAAAAAGAGTGTCCGACGGAAAGGAAATAGTAATTCTTGTTGCCACCTCGGGCGACACGGGAAAGGCAGCCCTTGAGGGATTCAAGGATGTACCCGGCACAAAAATTCTTGTTTTCTACCCCAGTGAGGGTGTCAGCGCAATGCAGAAGCTTCAGATGACCACCCAGAAGGGTGAAAATGTCGGTGTTGCCGCTATAAGAGGTAATTTCGACGATGCTCAGACAGGCGTAAAGACCATTTTTACCGATAAGAGCGTAAGAGAGCTTCTCGAAAAGAACGGCAAGGCATTCTCCTCTGCAAACTCCATAAACTGGGGCAGACTCGTTCCTCAGATCGTTTATTATTTCTCCGCATATGCAGATATGATCGCATCAGGTCAGATAGCAAACGGAGACAAGGTAAATTTCTGTGTTCCCACAGGTAATTTCGGAAACATCCTTGCGGCATACTACGCAATGGAGATGGGACTTCCCGTAAATAAGCTTATCTGTGCTTCAAATGCAAACAATGTTCTTACCGAATTTATTGAGACTGGAAGATATAACCGTGTAAGAAAATTCCATACCACCGTATCTCCCTCTATGGATATTCTTGTTTCAAGCAACCTTGAAAGACTCCTCTTCCACTTAAGCGGAGACAACAGCGAGGAGATAACCGCTCTCTTCACCGCACTTTCAAAGGACGGCGAATATACAGTCTCCCCTGCAATGCTTGAAAAGATACAATCTGTATTTGCTGCAGGCTGCTGTGATGACAAGGAAACAAAGAAAACCGTAGGAGAGACCTTCAGAGACTTCAATTATCTCCTTGATCCCCATACGGGCGTTGCGGTGAATGTTTACAACACCTACCGTAAAAACACCGGTGATGAGACTCCCACGGTCATAGTATCCACCGCATCTCCCTACAAGTTCTCTCCTGCAGTGCTTGAGGGACTGGGTGAAGAATTCTCCTCTGAGGACGAATTTGAAATGATGTCAGCTCTTAATAAGGCATCCGGTGTTCCGGCTCCCGCGAAATTAACAGAGCTCAAGGGCGCTGAACCCAGATTCACAAATATCTGCGATAAGGAAGAGATGGAGGGCGTTGTCCTTTCAATGCTCGGACTCTGATCCCCTCTTCCTCTGAGGCTTTCAGGAAAGCCTGAATTCAGAAGCGGTGTGCTATCGCAAGCGGGACCTGAAATAAAGCGTCTTATGCCCCGGTAAAACACCGCCTCTTAAAATAAAGCTGTCTCAGATACCCTTTGATGAAGCATCCTTCATCTTAAAGGTGGCACAGCAGGTATCGGTACAGGAACATGCATTGCAGTTACTTACCTTAATAGATTCTGCCGTACAGCCGTGATCGGTCACATGATACATACAGTTGACTGCATCACAGCTGATATTGGAGTTCTCTTTACATTTTTTACTCATAAATTTTCATCTCCCGTTCGGAAACCGCGTCTTATTTATGACTTCTCAAAAAGCTTATTCCTGCCTTGTCCCGGGACAGTTTTTTTCGGAGGAAGGAAGCGGCTTCCGTTCTTATTTTTCACGGGAAGAAGAAAAATTATTATCGGAAAAATTTAGCTTTTGTCTGCAAAAAATTCATTAATTACAGCAGACGAAAATTACTTTAACGGAAGGAAAATAATGTCAGTATTCGTAATTGCAGATCCGCATTTATCATTCGGCACCGAAAAGCCCATGGATATTTTCAGGGGCTGGCAGGATCATACCGATAGGCTTAAAGCAAGCTGGGAGAGCATCGTATCTCCCGGTGATACCGTGGTTATCCCCGGAGACATATCCTGGGGAATGACACCTGAGGAAGCGCGGGAGGATCTTCGGTTTTTAGATTCTCTTCCCGGCAGAAAAATAATCGGCAAGGGCAATCACGATTATTGGTGGGGCACTATGAAAAAACTTCGGGAGTTTACCGAAGAAAACGGCTTTACTACCCTTGATTTTCTTTTCAATAACGCCTACAGAGCCGATGATATTGCCGTCTGCGGTACAAGAGGCTGGTTTTTTGACGATAAGGCACAAAACGCTGAAAAGGTCATAAAAAGAGAGGCGGGAAGGCTGAGCCTTTCAATAGAGGAGGCTCTGAAGCTGGGCGGTGAGCCCGTAGCCTTTCTTCATTATCCCGTAGTATATGAAGCAGGTGTATGCGAGGAGCTTCTTGAGGTGTTAAAAAAATACGGCATCAGGCGCTGTTACTTCGGACACATTCACGGAGACAAGAGCGGAAAATATGCAAAATACACCTTTGACGGAATAACCTTTTCCCTTATATCGGCAGATTTTCTCGCATTCTGCCCAAAAAAAATAATTCTTTAAGATTATTATTCTGATATTTTTTTATAAAAAACAGTGGAAATTAAAAAAAGTTTCTGCTATAATGTTATGGCTAATATTATGAGCCGTTAAGGCAGTTTAAGAGTCAGGAGGACTTAAAAATGTTAAAATCAGCAGAAAAAACAGGCACAAACGAATTTACCCTTGCCCTTTCCATCTCCGCTGAGGATTTTGAAAAGGCAATAAACAAGGCTTACAACAAAGAAAAGGGCAACATCCAGATCCCCGGTTTCAGAAAAGGTAAAGCTCCCAGAGCTATTATCGAGAAGAGATACGGCGAGGGTGTATTCTATGATGATGCACTTGAGATCGCTTTCCCCGCAGCATATGAAGCAGCTGTTGAGGAAGCAGGCATTGAGCCCGTTGACAATCCCTTTGATTTCGACATCAAGGAGATCGGCAAGAACGGTGTAGAGCTTGTTTGTAAGGTAACAGTAAAGCCCGAGATCACAATTGAAGGCTACAAGGGACTTACAGCAACAAGAATCCCCACAGAAGTAACCGATGAAGAGGTTGAAGCAGATCTTCAGAAGAAGCTTGAGCAGAACGCAAGAATAGTTCCCGTTGAAGGCAGAGCAGTTGAAAACGGCGACATTGCAGTTATCGACTTCGAGGGCTTCGTTGACGGTGAAGCATTCGACGGCGGCAAGGCTGAGGAATATGAGCTTGAGATCGGTTCAGGCAGCTTCATCCCCGGCTTTGAGGATCAGATCATCGGCCACAACGTAGGCGAAGAGTTCGATGTAAATGTTAATTTCCCCGAGGAATATGCAGAAAACCTTGCAGGCAAGGCTGCTACCTTCAAGATCAAGCTTCACGCTATCAAGGCTAAGGAGCTTCCCGTTGCAGACGATGAGTTCGTTAAGGATATCTCCGAATTCGATACACTTGATGAGCTTAAGGCTGACATCAGAAAGACCCTTGAGGAGCAGAAGAAGACTGCATCCGACAGAAGCTTTGACAATGAGATCTTTGACAAGCTCGCTGATCTCGTAGTCGGTGAGATTCCCGAGGCTATGATCAACAGAACAGTTGAGAATATGATCTCCGAATTCAAGTACAATGTTGAGTCTCAGGGTATTCCCTTTGAGCAGTATCTCGGATATCTCGGAATGTCCGTTGAATCCATCAAGGAAACATACAAGGAGAGAGCAGAGAAGGAAGTAAAGATCGAGCTTGCTCTCGAAAAGATCGCTGTTCTTGAAGGAATCGAAGTAACAGACGAAGAGGTTGAGGCAGAATTCACATCCATGAGCGAAAAATACGGTGTTGACATCGAAACAGTAAAGAAGGCTGTTATGGCTGAGACCGTAAAGAAGGAGCTTATGGCAAGAAAGGCTACTCAGGTCGTTACAGAGAACGCAACAGAAGAAGGCGCTCCCAAGAAGAAGGCTGCTAAGAAGCCCGCTGCTAAGAAGACAACAAAGAAGAAGGCAGCTGAGGAAGCACCCGCAGAGGCTCCTGCAGAAGAAGCAGCTGCACAGGAATAATTCCGAATAAAATATATTTTTTCGGTCAACAATCAAGTATAAACGGTCGGAAAATTCTTCCGGCCGTTTTTCAGAATCAACATAGGAGGTTTTTCATTATGTCACTTGACAGCTTGCAATCATTATTGGTACCTACCGTTATTGAGCAGACAGGCAGAGGCGAAAGAGCTATGGATATCTTTTCCCGTCTGTTAAATGACAGAATCATCGTTCTTTCCGATCAGGTAGACGATCATTCCGCAAGTCTCATCACAGCTCAGATGCTTTTCCTTGAAGGTCAGGATCCCGAAAAGGATATATCCTTTTACATCAACTCCCCCGGCGGATCGGTTTCTGCAGGCTTTGCTATTTTTGATACAATGAATTACATCAAGTGCGATGTTTCCACCATCTGTATGGGTATGGCAGCAAGCATGGGTGCCTTCCTTCTTGCAGCAGGCACACCCGGTAAGAGATACGCTCTTCCCAACGCAGAGATCATGATCCATCAGCCCTTAGGCGGTGCTCAGGGTCAGGCTTCAGACATCAAGATAGCAGCAGATCACATTCTCAGAACAAGAAACAAGCTCAATTCAATTCTTGCAAAAGAGACAGGCAAGCCTATTGAAATCATTGAGCGTGACACAGACCGTGACAACTTTATGAGTGCTGAAGAGGCTCTCGAATACGGCCTTATCGATAAGGTACTTTATAACAGATAAAACCGGAGGAATTTCCATTGGCTAAATACGAAGATCCTAAAGATAAGCTTCGCTGTTCCTTCTGCGGAAGAACGCAGGATCAGGTCTCAATGCTGATTCAGGGTCCCGACGCATTCATATGCGACGAATGCATCGAAAACTGTGTAAGCATAATTTCAGGCGGAGATAACGCAGGAAGAAAGGGCCCAAAGAAAAAGACCCCTTCTCCGAGAATACTTCCGAAGCCCGAAGAGCTTAAGGCAAAGCTTGATGAATATGTCATCGGCCAGGATCAGGCTAAGATCGCTCTCTCCGTTGCCGTATATAACCACTATAAGAGAATATACAAAAAGGCAAAGACAGATGTTGAGATAAATAAATCCAATGTTCTGCTCTTAGGCCCTACGGGTGTGGGAAAGACCTTTCTTGCCCAGACTCTGGCAAAGACACTTGATGTGCCCTTTGCAATAGCAGACGCTACCACTCTCACGGAGGCAGGCTATGTAGGAGAGGATGTTGAGAATATTCTTTTAAGGCTTATCCAGGCGGCTGACTTTGATATAGAAAAGGCCGAAAGAGGCATTATCTATGTTGACGAAATTGACAAGATAGCCAGAAAGAGCGAGAATACATCCATCACAAGAGATGTAAGCGGCGAGGGCGTACAGCAGGCACTTCTGAAAATTCTCGAGGGAACCGTTGCGAATGTTCCTCCCCAGGGCGGAAGAAAGCATCCTCAGCAGGAGTTTCTTCAGATAGATACCACCAACATCCTTTTCATCTGCGGCGGCGCCTTTGACGGCATCGAAAAGATAGTTGAAAAGAGAACTGGCAATTCCGTCCTCGGCTTCGGCAGTGAAATAATCGTAAAATCAGAGCTCGACGATAATGCGATAATGTCCAAAGTTATTCCTCAGGACCTTGTAAAATTCGGTCTCATTCCTGAGCTTGTGGGCAGACTTCCCGTACTTACCGCACTCAGAAATCTTGACGAAGAGGCACTTATCAGAATACTCAAAGAACCGAAGAATTCTCTTTACAAGCAGTATCAGGGCCTTTTCGGTATTGATAATATTGAGCTTGAATTTACAGATGAGGCATTCAGCGAGATAGCAAGATCCGCTCTCGAAAAGAAAACGGGCGCAAGAGGACTCAGAGCAATTATGGAAAAGGTGCTTTTACCCATAATGTATACTGCTCCCTCGGATGCATCCATTGAAAAAATAACGGTCACCGCAGAATGCGTAAAAAACGGTGAGCTTCCCGTTATTATAAGAAATCCCGCAAGGCTCGGTCCTAAGGACGGCACACAAAACGCCTTAAAGTCCACAACGGCCTGATCAGAAGCCCTGACGGTAAACAAAAATTCAGCCCCTGCACTTTCATCGGAGTGCAGGGGCTTATTCATATATAAATTCCCCTCTTCACGGAAAGTTGGGGAATCATATTACTCACTTTAATCATTTTGTGCTTCGCACTTGGGAACCCCCGGCGAGGGTTCCCAACGAAAAACAGTCCACCGGACTGTTTTTCTCCCCTCCTGCGCTATTGAAAGCATAAGAGATTTCGCACTCTGCCCAGTGCCACAAGAGGCTCTGCCTCTTGACACCGTGAGCTTTTGAAAAAGCTCAAGCAAAACTTTTCCCCGGCACTCCCGTGCCGACATCATTCCCCAACTTTCCGTGAAGAACCAAAAATTCAGCTTTATTCACAGAGCATATAGTAGTTATTGATCTTTTCAAGCTTATAAAATTCGTGCTTTACGGTTTTGAAGCCGAATCTTTCATAGAATGCCACATTATCGGGATTTTGTGTTTCAAGTCCTATCTTTTTACCCTTTGAACGCATATCCTCAATTCCCATATTAAGAAGTTTAGTTGCAATACCCTTGCCCTGATGCTCCTTTGATACAAAAACGGGAGATACGATATAGGTATTCTCATCAAAGATATCCTTGTTGTCAAGATGAGAATATGCTAAAAGCGTTTTAAGGGTGATGGGCCAATACAGCACAAGGAATACCCAGTTGGGGCATTTAAGAAACTGCCACATGGTATAATCGTAATGGGCCTCCCTTAATATAAGAAGCCCTCTTTTTTCCTCGTCAAAATAGAATATGTCCTTTTTTATTGAGGAATTAAGCCTTAAGAGGATAAAATGATAAATAAATCTCTTTCTTATTTTCTCATTTCTGCAGGCAAAACGGTAAACGGGATCGTTGACATATGCCTCTGATGCCATTCTCGCATAGTATTTCAAGGTCTCTCTTGTAATTTTATTTTCCACAGTCTTATCTCCCGAAGCAGTATTTTTCTATATAATAGCATATTCATAAAATTAAATCAACCGTATACCCGTGAGAGCATACGGTCATTTTTTTAGTGAGGCTGAAGGTTGATTATGTAGCATAAAAGCCTTCAGCCGTTATTTTTTACGGGGTATTCACTACACCTGCAAACAGCGGTGTTGAGCCGTCAAGATTGAGAATAAACGCAAACGGTCTGTCAAGGACAAAATCTACCTCTTCCTCGGGAGGCATCGCGGAGCCTGCATACATAAGAGCGGTATATGCGGCGGCAGAAACACCCTCCTCGTCCGCCTTAAGTCTCACATTATGAGATACCTTTGAAACAAATATTCCCGCGGAATCTGTAAAGAGCTGTGAAAAATCTGCCTTGGCGGAATCATATATTTCGGTTATTCCGATCTCGGAAAGTGCATCCTTTATATCGTCTGTGTTCTGAGAGATATCAAATTTCGGGATAGACATATTCACCCTTATGAATTTTGAATTCTTATATTGGGAATTCATCGAATAAGCCCCTGAGCAGGTAAGCTTCAGAACCTCACTGTCAGTGAACATATCCTCTGCCCTTACGCCCTCGTCGGGAAGTATAAACCACATATCACCGCCGATATCGGGATCAATACGGATAGCTGAGAAGTTTTCTCCCCAATAATAGTACATCTGAGATGTTCTCTTCATAAAGGAGGCGGTCTTTTCACCCTCGGGGGTATGAAACACTCCCTCCTCGGTTTTCTGAGGATCAAATTCATCACGCCAGCGAGTCTTATATAATATGGTAGATACCAGCACAAGAGGTGTATCGTCAAAGGTTTTGATATCAGAGCTTAACATTCCCTCTGTCTGATCGCTTATCCATTTGTTTATCATATTATTATAAGGAACACTTCCCATTTTTCCGCTGAATACGGATGCAAAATAATTTTCAGAAATGATGTCTGCGGCAGACTTTTTATATCTGACACTGTCATTCATCCACAGAGAATTTGCGCAGATGCTCTTCATATAACCGTCATTGCGGTAATTCTTCTGCCAGAGCTTTCCTGCCGTCTCCCGAAGCTCCTCAATACTGTTTGCTCCGAGAGCATCAAGAAGCTGTTTTCTTGTGTTATTATCTGCAGTTTCCGCAAGCACAGAAAGTGCCATATAAATATTAAAGGGAGATATCAGCTTATTTTCGTGTCCCGTATCTAACAGAAGTGCTTTCATTATTTTTTCAGAGAATTCAACTGCCCCCGTATTATCTGCCTTTATAGCACTGAGCTTTCTCACATCCTCATACCATTCAGTATAAAGGTCATGGAAGCCCGGATCACCCTCAGGGAGATCACCCGGGAAATCTGCAAGCTTCGGATACGAACAAAGGGATATTACATTGCCCTCGGTATCCGTTTTCAGATTTTCGGCACCTGAAGCTGTATTATCATTTTCTGTAATATTCTCTTTTTTTGTGTCTTCTTCCGATAAAGAAGCTCCCTGATTTATATGTGTATCAGAGGCAGAGTCATAAGCGGCGGAATTCTGAGCATTTTCCGAGGTGCTTTTATCGCTGAAAAGATCAAACATTCCCAATCCGCCTGCGAGCATCACCGATACGGCAATAAATACTGCTGCGGCGGCAGATACATAAGCCGCGATATTTTTATTTTTCTTTTTTGTAAATGTAAAGCTTCCTGCCTCCTCAATGAGGCTGTCATCTACATCGGTAATTGCATTATAAAGGTCTTCGCTTTTCATATACTTACTCCTTTCTCCGTAAGTTCTTTTTTCAGCTGCTTTCTGAGAGAAAACAAAAGAGAGGAAAGTCTTTGAGGGGATAAGCCTGCTCTTTCGGCAAGCTCACCGATGCCGTCCCCGTACCAATACCGTCTTATAAACAGCACTCTGTTTTCTGCGGATAAGCTTCTCAGCCAGTCTGAAAGCACGGACGATATATAACGGCCGTCAAATTCCTTTTCCGTATCGTTGTCCGCTGTAAGACATTGCTCAAGCTCAGATAAAAGAACAGACATATTGCAATCCCTTTTTTCGGCACGAAGATATCTGTAACGGCTGAGCGCACAGTTTCTCGCTATCCTTCCCGAATATGCCTTGAAATTTAAGGGCCGTTCAGGCGGTATGCTGTTCCATAGCCTTAAATATGTATCATTCTCACATTCCGCGGCGTCCTCCTCGTAATTCAGGATGTTTAAGGCAATAGCTTTTATATACTCCCCGTATTTTTTCTGAGTTTCCTCTACTGCCCTTTCGTTTCTGCCGAAAAACATTTCAATGATCACAGAATCCTCTGCCATATCTATCCCTCCTCTACCTATACAGACGCAGGAAACAGTCATATATTTACACTGTTTGTAAAATTTATCTCAAAAAAAAGAAAAACACCCGTATAGCGAGCGTTTTTCTTTAATACAGATCTGTTTTAATAATTTGCTTATGCGTTTTCGTCCTCAGCTGCAGCATCATCATCCTTTGAACCACCGGACATACCGCTGAAAAGGTCCTTGATGATTTCAATAATCTGCTTAAAGAAATTAATGAAAACCTGGATGTAAGCATAATCGTTATCCATTGCACCCATTACTATTACACCTCCAAATTAATGATGTGCTATATAAAAGCAATCATATAATAGCACACAATTTCAATGTTTTCAACACTTTGATGAAAATTTTTAGAAAAATTCATAAAATATGTAGGTTGTGCAACATAATTATCAGAATTATTTTGCTTCTTTTAATTTTTTATTAACAAAAATCCGCAGAACGCTTTTATTTCAAACACTTTTGCATACACACAAGAAAACGGATTCAGCATACACCTGCAGCGAAGCGTTTTCGGTGAGTCTTTGCTGAGGGCGTTTTAATTCTCCTTCGGCGGGACATATGATCTTTTTAATTTTGCACCGAGGAAAGGTTACTTTCCGTTCGCGGAGCATATGATCTTTTTAATTACGGAAAAATATCTATATTGCAAAAAGAAAAAACCGACGTTTTTTTTCCGTCGGCTTTTTAGCTTACGCTATTTCTTCCCGTTTATTACGGGACAAAGTGATCTTATTCTTCCTCTGTTGCGTCTTCTTCACCTGCGCTGAAGCCTGCAAAGAACTCCTTGATCATGTTGATAAGCATTACGAAATACTCTGCGAACTGAGCGATGTACTCTGTTACTGACATTAAACTGCACCTCTTTTCATAGTTTATTTGTATAATTAATTAAAATTATTCAGCTGCACCAAGCTCTGCAATAAGTCTGTCAAAGAATTCTTTGATAACCTTGATAACCTCTGCTAACCACATTGACATTTCGTCAAGGAAAGAAACAGCATTATCAGCCTTATCGCCTGCTACTCCGCCTGCACCTGCGACGATCTCATCAAGAACATCATCGGGAATGGGGTTAAAATTCATAATGTATAGCTCCTTTCAAATATTTTGATAGGATATTTATACTGAGTATATAATATCTTGCATACTAATAATAGCATTTAAGACAGCGCAATGCAAGTGGTTTTATATTAATTTCGGAAGATTAACACAAATGTCACAATTATATCATAATTCGGGAGAAAGATAGGATTACAATAGCTTAAAACATAAGCTCATACAGGGAGAACAAAAAGAATATGGAAATTCTCTGCAATACAAAGGATATTATTGTTGCCATAAAGCCCGCGGGAATACCCAGCGAAAACAACGGCAAGGACAATATGATAACAAGGCTTTCGGAATATTGCGAAACGGGAGAGATATATCCCGTACACAGGCTTGACACCGTAACAAGCGGAGTTATGGTCTATGCAAAAACTAAAAAAGCGGCGGCTGATATCACCCGTGAGATCAAAGACGGCACATTCAGAAAGACTTATCTTGCAGTAGTTCACGGAAATGTTGAGCCGGGGAAAGGGATGATGGAGGATCTTCTTTTCAAGGACAGCAGAAAAAACAAATCCTTTGTCGTAAAAAGAGAACGGAAGGGTGTAAAAAAAGCGGCTCTCACCTATGAGGTGCTTGAGCAAAAAAACGGCTTATCCCTCGTAAAAATACAGCTTCTTACGGGCAGAACGCATCAGATAAGGGTGCAGTTTTCCTCAAGACGCCATCCCGTATACGGAGACGGAAAATACGGAGCATCGGATAACATTCCATTTATAGCTCTTTTTTCACACTCTCTAACCTTCAAAGATCCCACAAGCAAAAAAGAACTGACCTTCACCGCCCCCTTACCCGAATGGGATTTTTTCAGATAAATAAAGCACCCTGTTCCCGTAACTGCAACTTCAGGGTGCTTACAAATAAGACTCTGACATAAAGATCAGACTTAATTATAAAATATCTCTCTCATAAAGCCCTGCGGTTTTCTTGCCGGCGAGGGCCTTTTTTTGTGTAAAGCTTCTGATGATACCTGCGACCTCATCTTTATTTTCAAAGACAAAGCTCAGCAGCTGATAATCTGAAGGCGGAGCATTCTTATCGCCTATATATAAAGGAACGGTATTATATAAGACCGAATACTGTCTTTTCTCGCAGAGAACGCGGAACTTTTCGTTCATTCTGTCGGTAAGCACGCCCTCGCCCTTGCAATCACCACAGCCGTTCTCACTCTGAAGAGGACAGCATCTGAAATGCATAAGAGGCATATAACCGTAAGCGGCTATTCCGGTTTTACAGTGAGTGCCGATATTTTTAAGCTCCTTAAAGGATATTTCCGGGGAAAATACGATCTCCTTTACGCCGAGAGAGAAGTAAAGCTCTGCGGCATCGGAATTTATGATATTAAGAAGCGTTCCGCCGATGACCTCAAAGCCTGATGATAAAGCCAAGGCAACGGCACCGATATTATCACAGTAAGCGTATTTCACGCCGAGAGAAAACAGATATCTGAGCTCCTTCTTTGTTTTTTCCTCAGAAAGCGGATATATCAGAGACGAAAGCCTTACGGCAAGAATATCCTTATACCGTGAAATAAGCTCCGTATTATTTATTAATTCCTCCGACGGAAGTATCAGTCTGTGGCAGGAGATGCCTTCGGGTATCTGAGAAGCCCTTTTGAACATTAAAAGAAGCTTCGGCTCACTGCAGTCCTTTTTTGAAATGAGAGTTTTTTTGTATTCCCTGTAGCAATAGCCTTTCGTCTCACCGCGAAGCTTAATGAGTGCTTCCACGGCATCTCTTCTTAAGGCGTTTATCTCAGAGGCTCTGAGCATCAGAGAATCCTCAATATCACAGACAATATTATTTGTATAGAAAAATGTTGAGCCCAGCTTTCCGAGAGATCTCACGGCACTTTCCTCTGATAAAGGAGCCTTGATAGCAGCTTCAGGCACACTGCCCTCCACTGTAACGGTGTTTTTTCCGTCAGTTACCGTGAGCGAGGCTTTTTCTCCCTGCTTTACCGAAAAATGCATACCTATCTCAATAAGCGGTGCTTCATTTCGGCAGGAATTTGCGATATCCGACAAAACATCGTTTGCCGAAAGCACATCCTCCTTTGTTCGGTAGCCGAACATCGATATATTTCTTTTGCCCTCAAGATATCCCTTTGTAAAGCCGCTTCTTGAAAAAACGCTTTTAAGCAGCTCGACATCAGGCCTGATGCCGTTTACCGCATCCCTATATGCCCTTACGGCAGAGGCAACATATTCGGGACGCTTCATTCTGCCCTCAATTTTAAGAGAGCAAACCCCCGCAGCTATCAGCTCATCAACGCTGTCCGCAAGGCACATATCCTTTAATGAAAGAGCATATTCCCTTTCCTTATATCTGAAATTCAGCCTGCAGGGCTGAGCGCAAAGACCTCGGTTTCCGCTTCTTGCACCTATAAAGGAGCTCATATAACACATTCCCGATGCACTCATACAATGTGCCCCGTGAACAAAGACCTCTGTTTCGATGCTGACGGCAGAGGTTATTTCTTTTATCTCATTAAGGCTTAATTCTCTTGCAAGCACCACTCTTGAAAAGCCGAGCTTCTCAAGAAGCCTTGCTCCCGCCTTATTATGAACAGCCATCTGCGTTGAAGCGTGAACGGGTATATCGGGACAGCAGTATTTAACACGGGAGAACACTGCCATATCCTGAACTATGACCGCATCCGCAGAGCTTTTTGCAATAAGCTCCAGCGTTTTCTGAAATTCCTCAGCCTCGCTGTCCTTGATAAGCGTATTAAGAGTAATATATACCTTTACTCCTCTTTCATGACAATAGCGTACCGCATTCAGAAAATCCTCATCGGTGAAGTTTTCTGCATTTCTTCTTGCATTAAAGGAAGAAGCACCGAAATATACGGCATCTGCACCGCATCTTACTGCGGCTTCAAGCTGCTGAAGTCCTCCTGCGGGAGCCAATATCTCAACATTACTCATTATGTAACCTACTTTATAATTAGTTAAATATATACTAACATATAAAAATTCGGTTTTCAATGAAATATTCTCTTGACAGAAAAACAAAAATGAGTATAATAAATTGAGAGTAATTCTCAAATTGGAGTTGATAGCTTGGCAACATATAATACTCACCAGAAGGAGCTTCTTTTTGAATTTCTTTCCTCACATCCCGATACGCCATATTCGGTAGAGGAGATAGCAAGGGAGCTTTCCGAAATATATACGGATGCCCCCGGAAAAAGCACCGTGTACCGTCTGATCGGACAGCTTGTAAAAAACGGTAAGATAAAAAGATTTGTAAAGGGCAATTCACGGCAGTTTTTATATCAGTTTGCAGGAAGTGAGGAATGTCATCACCATCTGCATCTGAAATGCACTGCCTGCGGAAAGCTTCTTCATATGGGACACAAACTCAGCGAATCGCTGCTTTCAGATATCCTCGGAGAAAACGATTTCACCGTAGAGCCTGACAGCACCACCCTTTACGGCTGCTGTAAGGATTGTAAAATAAAAGGAGGATCATTATGATAAAAAAATTAACATCGGTGCTTCTTGCACTTATTCTGACTGCCGCTCTTTTCTGCTCCTGCAAAAATGAGAGCAATACCGACGGGAAGCTCAATGTGGTATGCACCGTATTTCCTCAGTATGACTGGGTAAGAAATATTGCGGGAGAGGACGCTGATATAAATATAACCCTTCTTCTTGATTCGGGCACGGATCTTCATTCCTACCAGCCTACAGCCGCGGATATAGTTAAGATATCATCTGCAGATATCTTTATTTATACCGGCGGAGAAAGTGACAAATGGGTGACGGATGTTCTCAATACATCAAAAAATGAAAACACTCTCTGTCTTGACCTTATATCCGTTCTCGGCGAGGATAAGCTTTACTGCGTTGAGTCTATCGGTGAAGAGGGGCACGAGCACAGCGATGATGAGCACGGGCACAGCGATGATGAGCACGGGCACAGCGATGATGAGCACGGGCATACAAGCGATGAGCATATCTGGCTTTCTCTTAAAAATGCCGCTATTCTTTGCTCTTCAATATGCGATGCACTTTCCGAAAAGGACAGCGAAAACGCTGAAAGCTACAGACAAAACTGCCAAAGCTACATTCAGAAGCTTGATGCCCTTGATAAAAGCTATGAAACGGCAGTCAGGGATGCAAAGAACGATACTCTTGTTTTTGCAGACCGTTTCCCCTTTATCTATCTTGTAAAGGATTACGGCATCAATTATTATGCCGCCTTCTCAGGCTGCTCGGCAGAGAGTGAAGCAAGCTTTGAAACGGTAAAGCAGCTTGCAAATGAGGTAGACAAAAACGGGCTTTCCTACATACTTATTACGGAGACCTCCGATGCATCTGTTGCAAACACAGTAAAAAACAGCACGGCTGACAAGGATCAGGAAATTCTTACAATGAATGCACTTCAGTCGGTCACAAAGGACAAGCTCTCAGAATCTTATATTTCTGTTATGGAAAGCAATCTTGAAATACTTAAAAAAGCTCTTTCTTAAGAAAGGAACATTTTATGGCACAGCTAAGTTGTAAAGATGTTGCTCTCGGATATGAGGGAAAGGCCGTTACGGAGCACCTTTCATTTGAGGTGAACAAGGGCGATTACCTTTGTATCGTAGGAGAAAACGGTGCAGGAAAAAGCACACTTATAAAAGCACTTTTAGGACTTAAAAGTCCTATGTCGGGAACAATAGAGACAGGCGAGGGACTTAAGCCCACGGAAATAGGCTATCTTCCTCAGCAGACTCAGGTACAAAAGGACTTTCCCGCCTCAGTCAGAGAAATAGTCTTATCGGGACTTCTCAACAAATGCGGCTTTAATCCCTTTTATTCAAAAAAGCTTAAGGAATTTGCGGCACTTCAGATGGAAAGAATGAATATTTCCGAGCTTTCAGACAGATGCTACAGAGAGCTGTCAGGCGGTCAGCAGCAGAGAGTTCTTCTTGCAAGAGCCCTTTGTGCTACAGGAAAGATGCTTCTTCTTGATGAGCCTGTAGCGGGACTTGATCCCAAGGTCACAAAGGAGATGTATGAGCTTATTTACCGCCTTAACCGTGAGGACGGAATAACTGTCATAATGGTATCTCACGATATTGCCGCAGCAGTAAAATACGCCTCTCACATTCTTCATATAAGCCACACTCCCTTGTTTTTCGGAACAAAAGAGGATTATATAGCATCGGACATAGGAAAAACCTTTGCTGATACAAAAGATGGGGGTGCTGAATAATGGAGATAATTCAGAAACTGGGAGAATATATGCAGTACGACTTCGTTCAGAAGGCTCTTATCGTCGGCGTGCTCATAGCTCTCTGCTCATCTCTTCTCGGTGTCACTCTTGTGCTTAAGAGGTTTTCATTTATCGGAGACGGTCTTTCCCATGTAGCCTTCGGTGCGATGGCGGTAGCGGGAATAGCGGGACTTACAAATGAGATGATACTGGTTATCCCTATCACCGTTATTGCCGCAATAGTTCTTCTTGCTACGGGAAAGAATGCTAAAATAAAGGGTGATGCATCCCTTGCTATGCTGTCGGTGGCATCCCTCGGCATAGGCTATCTTCTTCTGAATGTATTTTCCTCCTCGGGAAATGTCAGCGGAGATGTATGCACCACGCTTTTCGGCTCCACATCAATTCTCACTCTTTCGGATTTTGATGTAAAGCTCTGCATCGCGATGTCCGTGATAGTGATACTTATATTTATTTTCCTTTATAACAGAATCTTCGCCGTAACCTTTGATGAGACCTTCACCTCAGCAACGGGTATAAAGGCATCGGCATATAATCTTATAATTGCAGTCATCACGGCAATAATTATCGTACTTGCCATGAATCTTGTCGGCTCGCTTCTTATTTCCGCTCTTGTTATCTTCCCTGCCCTTTCGGCAATGAGAGTTTTCAAGAGCTTCAGAAAGGTGGTCATCTGCTCTGCGGCAGTGTCCGTCGTCTGCTCGCTTACGGGTATTCTTGTATCAATTATCGCATCAACTCCCGTAGGCTCAACAATAGTTGCCATTGATATCGCAGTATTTGCAATATTTGCCTTAATAGGAAGGAAAGGATGAACAATATGAAAAAAATAATCTCTCTAATCATTGCTTTTGCACTTGTTCTCACTCTTGCCGCCTGCGGCGGAAATACCAACACTCCCGACACATCAAATCCCACAGCCGATGCTCTTCTTTCTGACGGTGAGCTTAAAACCGGAATGAAGGAAAAATTCGATCAGATGGAATATGCCGCATATACAGATCTCTTCTATAACGATAACGGTGCATCCTATGAGGGCAAGACCTTCAAAAAGGACGGCACATTTGCGATACTTAAGGATGCCTATAACGATATTACCCGTTATTATGTATGGGGATATGCAGACAATACAAAGTGCTGTGACTATCAGTGGGAATTTGTTATGCCTGAGGGCGCTGAGATTCCCGAGGCAGGCTCTTATATAAAGCTTGAGGGTAAAATGACAAAGGACGACAAGGCTCTTGACGGCTATTGGCTTACGGATGTAAGCTTTACAACTGAGGCAGACTTCAAAAATGCCGGCTTTGATATGGATCTTACCACAATGAGCCCCACGCTTGTAAGAGTTCAGATAATCAATATGCTTCAGTTCAAGGAGAAATTTGAAAACAGATCCTTAAGGCTTTTCGGCAGGGCTCTTTCCGAAAATACTATCCAGCATCCCTACTATAATGAAAGCTGGACTATGCATTTCACAAATGCAGATACCGTTCCCTCCATCGGTGCATATATCCTTATTGAAGGAAGCTACAACGCAAACGGTGAGGATAATCAGATAACCACATCAAAGCTTACGGTTATCGGCTAAAAAAACATCAATAAAATCCCTCTCGCAGGCATATGCTTTTGCGAGGGGGATTTTTTATGTCAGCTGTCAGTTTTTTAATATCCGTGCTTACGGATTACATTCTTCCCGTTTTTCTTCCGGGAGCGGGAATATATCTTACACTAAAAAGTCGTTTCGTTCAGATAAGATGCTTTAAGGAAAGCATAAAAAACACCTTCGGCAGTCTGTTTTCAAAAAGGGACAAAAATAAAATAAGCCCCTTTGCGTCTCTTATGACCTCACTTGCGGCACAGTTGGGGACGGGAAACATAGTGGGAGCAGGCTCAGCCATTATCACGGGCGGTCCGGGAGCGATATTCTGGATGTGGGTATCAGCCTTTTTCGGTATGGCTGTTGCCTATTATGAGGCTGTGCTTGCTCAGAAAACAAAAAAGCTCTTAAGTGACGGTACAGTAACGGGCGGAGCGGCATACTACATAAGAGAGGCCTTCGACGGCAAAAAAGGAAAAATACTGTCTCTTGCCTTCTCATTTTTCGCTTCTGTTGCCTTAGGCTTAACGGGAGCTGCAGTGCAGTCCAATTCAATAGCTGTTTCTCTTAAGGAAGCCTTCGGTATTCCCGGTGTTTTGTCGGGAATTCTTATCACTCTTGCCGCCGCCTTCGTCATTCTGAAGGGCACAAAGGCGGTTACAAGGCTCTCCGAAAGACTGGTGCCCGTAATGGGACTTTTATATATCTTTATGTGTATTGCGGTCATTACGGTAAACCGTGATAAAGTCCTTGAGTCTGTCGGTCTTATATTCAAGGGGGCATTTTCCCCCGACTCACTCTTCGGCGGAATCACGGGCATAACGCTAAAAACTGCCGTAAGTCAGGGAGTAAAAAGAGGACTTTTCACCAATGAAGCAGGTATGGGCTCCACCGCCTCGGCACACGCCTTAAGCGATGCCCCGTCACCGCATTTTCAGGGAACTCTCGGTATGGCAGGCGTATTTATTGACACCTTCTTGATGCTCGGCATCACCGCGGTTGCCATAATATCGGTGCTTTACACGGGCGAACAGCCCCCCGACAGCAGCCTCAGCGGCTCACTTGCCGTGGTACTTACATTTTCGCGGATAACATCAGAAAGGTGGGCTTCTGCTTTTGTTGCCGTTTCAGTGCTCCTCTTTGCCTTCGCGTCCATTCTCGGCTGGAATCTCTCCGGCTGCTCCTCTGCCGCCTTTCTTTTCGGTGAAAAAAGCAAAAGACTTTACCTGCTGTCTTCACTGATGTTTGTTTTCATCGGCTGTATTATCCCTGCCCCCGTCATCTGGCACATAACAGACATATTCAACGCAATGATGGTGCTGACAAATGTACCTGCGGTGATAAAGATCGGCGGAGATCCGGAAAATACTGAATTAATTTATAAGTCAGATAAAAACTTCCAAAAGGCAAAAATTTCCCCGTAAGACGGCAGGTACATTTTTCGCCCCTTTATAAAGGTTCTTCACGGAAAGTTGGGGAATCATATTACTCACTTTAATCATTTTGTGCTTCGCACTTGGGAACCCCCGGCGAGGGTTCCCAACGAAAAACAGTCCACCGGACTGTTTTTCTCCCCTCCTGCGCTATTGGAAGCATAAGAG
>JAFSGH010000063.1 GCA_017440965.1 Clostridia bacterium
CATAAGAGATTTCGCACTCTGCGGAGTGCGACAAGAGGCTCTGCCTCTTGACACCGTGAGCTTTTGAAAAAGCTCAAGCAAAACTTTTCCCCGGCACTCCCGTGCCGACATCATTCCCCAACTTTCCGTGAAGAACCAAAATGTTTTTTAAGAAAAGGGAAGTAAGACCGGATTTCGGGAAAATGAGGAAACGGCTTTCGGGATGCAGTTTTATTGCTTGCATTTTTTGTTTATTGCAGTATACTATTAATAAACAGTTTATTTTTTGGAGTGCGATATTTATGCGTAAGCTTACTGCTTTTTTACTTGTCTTAGCCTTGATCATTGCTTTTTCGTCCTGTAAGGAAAAAAATAACGAAGAGGATACTTCGGCATCGGTGCAGGAGTCTTTATCTGAGCAGATATCTTCTGAAATGTACTCAACTGAGGAGACTTCAGTAACAGAGAGTCTTGAGACTGAGGTGCCTTCAACCGAAGCCCCTTCAACCGAAGCCCCCTCAACCGAAGCTCCCTTGACCGAAGCTCCTTCGACCGAAGCACCTTCGAGCGAAGCTCCCGCTACCGAAGTTCTTGCAACCGAGTCTCCCGTAACCGATGCTTCTTCTGATGAGGATGTGTCAGGCTGGGATGAACGGAAAATAGCGGATTTTTATAAGACTGCGGCAGAAAAAACGGGAAGCTCAGTAAAAAGTGAGCAGACAGTGGGGCTTCAGGATATATCCGTAAATAACGGGCAGTTAGGCGGAGTTTTCAGCTTTGTAACTCCTATTCTTTCATCGTTTCTTTCCGGAAATTCCACTGTTACCGACGGCATCACCGGTGATTTTGAGAAGCTTTCTGCTGAAGATATAAGTAAAGCCACAGCATATTCCGACGGTAACGGCATTGTTCTTGAAATAATGCTTAAGGAGCAGGAGGATAAGGCAAGTGACGAAAGCCGTGAGGGCAGTGTGTCTCACGGGATCTCCACGGTAGGCGATCTTCTCGGAATTATGGGACAGCTCAAGGAAAAAGGACTTCCCATAGAAATAAATGTTGAGAAGACCGTTCTTCGTTACACCGAGCCCGTAATAAGGGTGCTTATTGATGACAGCGGAAAAATAGTAAAGGGAAGCTGGAGCTGTACCGTTGAAATAAGCCTTTCAGACTATACCTTTGCAGGGGCAAGGGTAGATAGCACAAGGGTGGTGCTTGATAATAAAATTACCGTAAACGGCGGTTTCTGAGGGTAAAAACTGAATATTGCTTGTGCAAAATATACAAAAAAGAGGGAATTAAATTTTTCCCTCTTTTTTAGTTTCTTCTTGAATATCAAATTTTTACTATATATAATGAAAATGTATAGCTAAAAGCAAAGACCGTCTTGACGGTTATACAAAATCTATTAATACTGTTTATACAGAACGGAGGAAATTATTATGGACAAAAAATTAAGAATCGGTATTATCGGCTGCGGCGGTATCGCAAACGGCAAGCATATGCCCAACCTCAAGAAGCTTGATGACAAGCTTGAATTGGTTGCTTTCTGTGACATCGTGCTTGAAAGAGCAGAGAAGGCTGCTGCAAAGTTCGGTACAGAGGATGCAAAGGTCTACGAGGACTATAAGGAGCTTCTTAAGGACGAGACTATTGATGTAGTACACGTTTGTACTCCTAACCGTTCACATTCCTTCATTACTATAGATGCACTTGAGGCAGGAAAGCATGTTATGTGCGAAAAGCCCATGGCAAAGACATATGCAGAGGGCAAGGCAATGCTCGAAGCAGCAAAGAGAACAGGCAAGAAGCTTACTATCGGCTATCAGAACCGTCAGTGCACAGAAAATCTTTATGTAAAGAGTGCGGCTAAGGAAAATGAATTCGGTGAGATCTACTATGCTCAGGCACACGCTATCCGCCGCAGAGCTGTTCCCACCTGGGGTGTTTTCCTTAATGAATATGAGCAGGGCGGCGGTCCTCTTATCGATATCGGTACTCACGCTCTTGACCTTACACTTTATATGATGGATAACTACGAGCCCAAGATGGTTGTAGGTAACACCTTCAGAAAGCTTGCAGATCAGACAAATACAGCAAATGCCTGGGGCGACTGGGATCCCGAAAAGTTCACCGTTGAGGATTCAGCCTTCGGTCACATCGTTATGAAGAACGGTGCTGTTATTATGCTTGAAGCTTCCTGGGCACTTAATGTTGCCGATGCAAACGAGGCCTGCTTTACTCTCTGCGGTACAGAGGGCGGTGTTACAACAAAGGGTGATCTTCGTGTAAATAAGGTCAAGCACGGCAGACAGACAATAGAGGTTCCCAATCTTGACGCAGGCGGCGTTGCTTTCTATGACGGCAAGAAGGGTGATGCATCCGAGCTTGATATGTATCAGTGGATCAATGCTATCATCAATGACACAGATCCCTGTGTTCTTCCCGAGCAGGCTCTTTGCGTAACAAGAATTCTTGAGGCTATATACACCTCCGCAAAGACAGGCGCTCCCGTATATTTTGAGGACTGAGGAGAAGAAAAATGAAGCTTGCTGTTCAGTTATATTCTCTTCGCCATCATATGGAAAACGGCGAAAACTTCCTTGATATTCTTAAAAAGGTCAAGGAATTAGGCTTTGACGGTGTGGAATTTGCAGGATTTCACGGATATTCCGCCGAGGAGCTTAAAAAGACTCTTGATGAATTAGGTCTCGTTGCTGTAGGCGCTCATATGGGCCTTCAGGATTTTAAGTCTGATAAGCTTGAGGAGACTCTCAATATCGGTAAGATCCTCGGAGCAAAGACACTCGGCATCGGCGGTGCTGATACCAAGACAGAGACCTCTCTTAATGAGGTCATTGAGGTTATGGGCAATGCCGACAAGAAGGCTCAGGAATACGGAATGATGGTTTATTTTCATAACCATACAGAGGAATTTAAGGAGCCGCTTTTCAATACTGTCGCCGGTACCGTATTTGAAAGACTTGCCGCAGCCTGCCATATGCAGATAGACACCTATTGGTCCTTCCACGCAGGAATGGAGAATTATGCTCTTATTTCCGAATACAAGGACAGAATACCCCATCTTCACATAAAGGACGGTCTTGACGGACATCCTATGGCTTTAGGTGAGGGAAATAATGACCTTGCAACTGTAGTAAGGGCTGCAAAGGATAACGGAATTGAATGGCTCATTCTTGAGAATGACGATCCCGTGCCTGACGGAATTTCCGATATCACAAGAAGTATGCAGTGGCTTAAGGCTAATGTAAACTGATTATTATTTGCGGGCAGGGGAGTCCCTGCCCGTAATGAAATTTAATTCACGAAAGGAAATATAATATGAAGCTTGGTGTTTTTACTACACTTTTAAGTAATCTCTCTCTTGAAGAGTCCCTTAAATATTTTACATCTCTCGGTATTGAAATGGTAGAGATAGGTGTCGGCGGTTATCCGGGAAATGCCCACGCAGATCCCGAGGTGCTTCTCAATGACGAAAAGGCATTTGAGGAATTCACCGCTCTTATCAAAAAGTACAATGTGCAGATCTCTGCTCTTTCCTGCCATTCAAATCCCGTTCATCCCAACAAGGAGGAGGCAGCCGCAGCCGATAAGGTCATAAGAAATGCTATTCTTCTTGCTGAAAAATTAGGTCTTCATCAGATAAATACCTTCTCAGGCTGTCCCGGTGATCACGAGGGAGCAAAGTATCCCAACTGGGTAACCTGTCCCTGGCCCAATGATTTCCTTGATATTCTCGAATATCAGTGGAATGAGGTGCTTATTCCCTATTGGAAGAACCTTGTTGCTTTTGCTAAGGAGCACGGCGTAAATAAGATCGCTCTTGAAATGCATCCCGGCTTTTGCGTATATAACACCGATACTCTTCTTCGTCTGAGAGAGGCTGTAGGCCCCGAGATCGGTGCAAACTTCGATCCCAGCCACCTTATCTGGCAGGGTATGGAGCCCGTAGCAGTTATCCGTGCTTTAGGCGATGCTATCTTCCATGTTCATGCAAAGGATACGAGAATCGATAAGTACAATACTGCAAGAACAGGCGTTCTTGATACAAAGCCCTATTCCGATGAGATCAACCGTTCATGGATATTCCGCTCCGTAGGCTACGGCAATGACGAGCTTTACTGGAAGGATATCATCTCAAATCTCCGTCTTGTCGGCTATGACTATGCTCTTTCCATTGAGCACGAGGATTCTCTTATGAGTCAGAACGAGGGACTTTCAAAGGCTGTAGGAACTCTTAAGAACTGCCTTATCACCGAGGACACCGGTGCTATGTGGTGGGTATAAAGAGAACCGACGGAATATAAAATTAAGGACTTCAGGGGTGCAATATGAAAAAAACGATCTCAATATTAATTACATTATTAATAACTGCACTGTCGCTTTCTTCCTGTATGAAGGTCAATATTACCCTTCCTCAGCAGAATATCGGTGCGGGGCAGGCTCCTGCCGTTTCTACCACTGCTGAACAGTTGATCACTCTTCCCCCTGTTGTCGCAGAGACGACCGCCCCCGCGATTGAAACAACTTCCCCCGCGGTTGAAGAAACAAAGCCGCAGGAGATCACGACCGAGCCCGCGGCTCAGAAGACACCTCTTGAAATGACGGATGAGGAGCTTCTTACATGGTTCAATACCTCTCTTAATAATGTTAAAGAGGGAATGCCCGCATTTGAGAGGGCAAAGCTTACCACGGTCTCCGATATCGTTCTTTCAAATCAGCTTGCAAATACCCTTGTAGGCTTCGTGAAGGGTGCGCTTCTTTCCGAGGAGACAGAAATAAAGACTGCCGAAAAGGGGCAGTCCTGTGTTGAAATAATGTCTCCCGACGGCGAAAGATATGTATCAAATCTTGATATTTCCGATATGAAGGATATCAAAGCGGATGCGAAGGGCACAAGCTATGAGGTCACGGTCACTATGCCCGATGCGAAAAATCCTGACAGAAATTCGGGTGCATATGCAAAGATATTCAATTTCATAACGGTTGACGATGTCGTGAGCACCTACGCTCCCAAGGTAGGTGCTACCGTTGAAAGAAAGGATATTGAGGTAAATTATTCCGGCTGCTATGCAAAGGCCCTTATTTCTCCCGACGGAAAAATCGAAGCATACGATACATATGTTACCTGTGTTATGAGCCTTAAAAATGCTTCCATAAAAAAGGGTGTCACCATCAGCACAGATGTGGATATCACCCTTGAATCAAATACCAATTTTACAAAATTTGCCTATTAAAAACAAAAAAACTCAATTTCCGTTATTTTGTTAAGGTTAATTTTAATAAAGTCACTTGACTTTTTCTCGCGGATGTTGTAAATTAATTATGAATTGCATACCTATAAGTATGCATCAAAACAACAACGGCGCTTGCCGTAACATTGAAAGGGGTATACACCTAATGAAGAAAAATGTTTTGAGAGTTATCTCTCTTGTTCTTGTTGCAGGTATGCTTTTTGCTTTCGCTTCCTGTACTCAGGAGATTCATGTTCGTTTTGTTGACAAAGACGGCAATGATGTTGATATCAGCGGTCTTGTAGGCGTTGTAGGTAACAATACAAACACAACTCCCAACAACACTCCCGCTCCTCAGGAACAGACAACAGCTGCTCCCGCTCCTCAGGAACAGACAACAGCTGCTCCCGCTCCCCAGGAACAGACAACAGCTGCTCCCTCACAGGGCGAAACAACAACAGCTGCTCCCTCACAGGAGACAACAACAGCTGCTCCCGCTCCCTCAACAGGTATGCCTTCAACAACTGCTGAGATCACAGACTTCTACAAGAAGGCTGTTGATGAGATCAAGGCAGGTAATGCAGGTTACACCAAGAAGGAATGGCAGAATGTTGACGCAGTTAACATCGGCGGTTCCGCTGTTAACAGTGCAGTTACATCAGTTCTCGGTTCTTTCATGACAGTTGAAGCTGACGCTAAAGAGCAGATCAGCGAAAAGGGTTCAGATGATGCAAAGAACAGAATTGCTGCATGGACACTTACTGATCTCAGCCAGGTTGCAAAAGCAGACTGTGTTAAGGATGGCGACAACTACAAGATCACCATCATTATGAAGGATGAAGATACACCCAAGAAGTCAGGCTCAGTGCTCGGTCAGGTTACCGGTGCTCTCCTTTACTGGGAAGACATCGAAAATACACTTACATCTGACAGCACAGTTACAGCTATCCTTAAGGAATTCCGTGACATTCACGTTATCTACAAGGGATACAAGATCGAAGCTGTTATGACTCCCGACGGAAAGTTCGTTTCCATTGACCACACTGCTGACGTTGATATTCTCATCGGTTATGCAAAGATCCTCTTCTTCGATATCGAGAACAAGAGCGGTCATATGTGGAACTACTGTAAGTTCTATAACTTCGTATACTAATCCTTAAAAC
Organism: Clostridia bacterium; assembly: GCA_017440965.1. GTDB lineage: Bacteria > Bacillota > Clostridia > Oscillospirales > Acutalibacteraceae > RUG806. Next base: position 6,395 of record JAFSGH010000063.1, read on the forward strand.
ATATAGACTTATCACTCCTCACCCTCATCGGTGGGGAGTTTGTTTTTTTTTGCAAATACGCAATTGAGGTCGGCGCTCGAAAGGCAGAGAAGGATAAATCATGATATAGGCAAAAAAGAATGAGAAAAGAGGATTTATAAATAATGAATAATGAATGTTGAATAATGAATAATGTCGGAAGCCTGACGGCTTTTCCGCTTCGCTCTAAATCATAATTTATCTGCCAACAAAAACCGTTCCGAGAGGCAGAAAATTAACCGAACTACGATAGGGGAGGGGTTCCTCAGAAACATTTTTCGTCACTTGGAAAATGCTATTCTGCTTCTTTACTGTTCGGTAAATTATGATTTATCGGTCCCGTTTGTGTTACAATGTTTTACAAAAAACCGACAAAGGTTGACATTTGTTTTTTGTTTGATATAATATCTGTACCTGATTTAATTATTATTCCTTAGAGGGGATGCAGATATGAGAAACAGATATATAAAAATGATTTCAGTTATAATTACGGCACTTGCTGTTATGCTTATTACAGCAAACTGTGCTTCTGCGGCTTTGGTCGGCGATATCGAGGGTGAAAACGGTCCTGACGGTGTTGTTACTGCAGGCGATGCAAGACTTGTGCTTCGTGCGGCTGTCGGACTTGAGGCACTTTCCGAGGAGCAGACAGCGATTGCGGATACGGATGATGACGGTGTTCTTTCCTCATCGGATGCAAGAACCGTGCTCAGAATGGGTGTAGGTCTTGATGCCGTAAGACATTATTTTACAAAGACCGTAACACTTGCTCCCACCTGTACTGAAGCAGGCTCTATGACGCTTACCTGCACAGAATGTGAAGAAGCACCCGTTGTTGCGCCTATTGAGGCTTTAGGACACAGCGAGACCAAGGAGGTCATAACTCCCGTTACCTGTGAAACGGACGGAGTCAATAAATGCACCTGTACTGTTTGCGGAAATGTCCGTGAAGAGATCGTGCCTCTCGGCCATATATGGAATATGACGACCTCCACCTGCACTGAGGATCAGTTCTGCACAAGAGGAAATCATATAGGCGAAGCTAAAAAAGGACATACTGTCCCCTGGGGAAAATGCACAAGATGTAATATCTTCAATACAGAGAAATATGCCGTTGAAGCAGCTACAATAAAGACAAAATTTAATGAAGCAAAGACAGCATTTGATAAGGCATATAGTTTAAGCAGCTACAATGCAATGCTTGACGGTACTGCTTGGAAGATCGTTGGCAACTGCACACAAGCAAGACCTGAATATGTAAAGGCAAGAGACGCCTGTCAGGCTGCAGCAGATGCCTGCAAGGACCATCCCGAGTTTGCAGAAATAAAGGCTCTTCTTCTTAAGAATGTTGAAAATCTCAACGGAAGCATTGCCGCAGTTGATAATATCCTTAAGATATGTAACGGTAACGGTGCGGTCATCACTGACGGAAATCTCTACGAGAAGGTTATGGAGCCCCTTGAAACATATAATGTAGGCTGGTGGTCCAGTGACTTTAAGGATCACACCTACGCAAACAATACAAAGATAGCAAAAGCCATAGTATGGTAAAAAAAATTCCCGCGAAGATCTGCTTCGCGGGATGTTTTTTTTGGTTCTTCACGGAAAGTTGGGGGATGATGTCGGCACGGGAGTGATCGGATATTTATATTTGAATTTGGGTGTGTCAGATGATGGTTGCGGCGGCGATCACTGTATCACCGTCATATATTGCGGCGGTCTGTCCCGGAGTGGGGGCAAGGACGGGGGAGTGAAAGATGATATTCATTCTTCCGTCCTTTATCGTGATATCCGCTTTTTCTGCCCTTGCGGTACTTCTTATCTTCACATCTGCAGTAAAGCTCTCCTCATTGAAGCCGTTTACAGCAAAGGAGATATCCTCTGCCGTAAGAGAACTTTCATATCTCTCATTCTTTTTGCAGAGCGTCACCGTGTTGTTTTTTGCATTTATCTGCTTTACATATCTCGGCTCCCCGAAGGCTCCGAGGCCCTTTCTCTGTCCTACTGTATAATTGATGATTCCCGTGTGCCGACCTAAAACATTGCCGTTATTGTCGAGAAAATCTCCCTCTTCGGGCACAAAGGATGAATTTTCACAGATAAATCGCTGATAATCGTTATCGGGAATGAAGCATATCTCCTGACTGTCCGCCTTTTTTGCATTTGGCAGCTTCAGAGAGACCGCCTTTTCTCTTACCTCATCCTTTGAAGTAAAGCCGCCCAAGGGGAAGATGAGTCTTTCTGTTTGTGAGGGGTGAAGGCGGCTGAGAAAATAGCTCTGATCCTTTTTCGAGGGTGCGGCCTTCAGCACTTTTTCATTATATTTCTCACTAAAGCAGGTCAGTGCATAATGTCCCGTGGCTATCATATTTATCCCCAGTTTGTCGGCCGTATCAAGAAGCGATCTGATCTTTACTGTGGGATTGCATCTGACGCAGGGGTTAGGTGTTCTGCCCGAAAGATATTCCGATATAAAATAATCAGTTACCTCTTTCTCGAATCTGTCCGTGAAATCTGCGGTAACAAAGTCTATTCCTAAGTATTCTGCAAGGCTTCGGGCACTTTCTGCCGCTTCGCTCAGGGGATGGCTTCCCTTGGTAAGTGACAAAAAACAGCCTGTTACGCTGTAGCCCTCTTCCTTTAACAGCTGTGCCGCAACGGCGGAATCCACACCGCCCGACAGTCCTAAGAGTATCTTATTCATTTTTTTTGTACTCCTGAATTAAAATCTTTTATGACATAATAACACAAAAACTCTTGAAAATAAAGGGGGAAGAGTATATAATTATAGTATATACTCAGGCAAATCAGTCAGTTTTTTTGCAATAAACCCGTTTGAAGTCATTTTTTTATACAAATTTGTGTGTTTTTGTAATATATCGGAGATTTGTAAAGGATATATCATGCTGAAAATACTGCCGGAAAATAAACGGAAGGTTAATCAATTAAAAATTTTTTTGGTTTATTATATAGGAAATTGTTCGCAATGTGAGCAATTTTGCTTATAACAAAAAACACCTTTTCGCCCCCAAGATTGGGGGCGGGGGGTTGAAGTAGTATGCTTTTTTATTATATAGGAAATTGCTCGCGTTGTGAGCAATTTAGCTTATAACAAGAAACACCTACAGCCCCCAAGATTGGGGGTAGGGGGTTGACAAATCGTAAGATTTTTTCTTATTTTTTTGCCTGCAGCTTCAGCATACAGCCGTGAAGATCGGCAAGCGTAAACTAAGGGGGTAGTTATTTTTGAGTGGAGATTTGCATTGCCACACCCGTTTATCGAACGGATCAATGGGGATTGAAGAGATAATCGCACTTGCAAAGAGCAGAGGCGTGGAGACCATTGCTATCACGGACCACGACTGTCTGGCAGGTACGGTAAGAGCAAAAATCATAGGAGAGAGAAACGGGATAAAGGTCATCGTGGGCGTTGAGCTTTCCTCGATAGATAAGGAAAGCGGAGAGGTAGTGCATATATTATGTTATCTTCCCGAATTCCCCGACCGTCTTGAGGGGCTTTGCCATCAGAATTCTCTTGCAAGAAAGCGTGCATCACAGTATATGATGCTCAAGGCTGCCCAGAGATATCCCGTATCCGCAGAGCTTATGAAGAGATGTGCCACGGGCTCGACCAATCTTTATAAGCAACATATTATGCATGCTCTTATGGAATGCGGTGTTGCAGATTCTTTTTACGGAAAGATATATGAAGAGTTATTTTCTCCCGAAAGTGAGAATAATATAATAGTAAAGCCTGCTTTTCAGGGTACTGCAGAGGTTATAGATGCAATACATCAGGCAAACGGAATTGCCGTGCTTGCACACCCTGCTCTTATCGGAAATACGGCTGAAATTGAAAAATATGTAGAAATGGGTATAGACGGCATAGAGGTCTGGCATCCCTCGGCAGATGAGAATACTGCCGCAGAGCTTCTTCAGTTTGCAAAGAAGAAGGGACTTCTTGCAACGGGCGGAAGTGCATTTCACGGACTTTATAATAAAAAGGCACTTTCTCTCGGCGATTATGTTACTCCGAAAACTCAGCTTCAGGAGCTTATGAGCTTCAAGTCCAGACAGAAGAGACTTCTCAAAAAGCTTCAGGCAGAGGCGGATGCCGCAAAATGATCTTATACCCGGGGGAGGAAACCAATGAGTAAGTTTATCGAAGACAGTGATATGAAGATCGTAGGCTCAAAGAAGCTTACAAAGGAAGACGGCTTTGATGTTATTCAGCTTGTTGAAGAGACAAAGGCTCAGAGATTTAACGGTAACTGGGCAAAGGCAAAGGCGCTGGGCGCCAATATCGTAAGTGCATTTTCCTATAAGGCAGCACCCGATGATCTGCTTCAGCTTATAAAGGAACATAATATAGAGGTAACGGATGAGCTTCTTTTGCAGATGAAGATACTTACCGTGTTTTCTGCAGAATTCTGTATTGACAGCTTCCTGCCCTCCTCGATGCTTTCAACCGTCGCAGTAGGCGAGCTTTACGAGGTGTTAGAAAATATCTCTCCCGAATTTTATGAGGAGCTTTCAAAATCTACCGCCTTTTCATTCTATTATCTCTGTCTTGATAAGGACGGCGAAGAGGCAGACAGATGCATAGGCGAGCAGTTTGCAGGTATTTGCGGTAAAAAGGGAGATAAGGCTTATGTGTCTCTCGGTGCTGAGCTTCATAAGATAAATGTAAAGGTGTTCAGAAAAGCTATACAGACCTTCAGATTTGTATGATGCCCCCGTTTTTTGTTCCGGTGCTTAAAAATGCGGCTTTCTGAAAGCCGGTATTTGTTTAAAACGCACTGAAAAAAATGCTTGACTTAAAAGAATCCTTGTGGTATAGTATTTATACCTCTGCGAGGGTTCTTTTTTTGTGCCCGGAAAAAGCCGGTAAGAATTCGTCGGCTGTAAATTCAGAGGGAGGCTAACATTAAATGGAGGTGCCGTTATGAGAGTTAAGATTACTCTTGCTTGTACAGAATGCAAGCAGCGCAATTACAACACAATGAAAAACAAGAAGAATTCACCCGACCGTCTGGAGATGAACAAGTACTGCAGATTCTGCAGAAAGCACACTCTCCACAGAGAAACCAAGTAATATAAGGTATTCTGAAAGAGTGTTCCGAGGAATGCTCTTATCGTGATGCTTTAGAAAGGAAGAAATTACTATGGCTGATAAGAACATCGACAAAGAGGCTCTCAAGGCTGAAAAGGAAGCTCAGAAGGCTGCCGAAAAAGCTAAAAAAGAGAGAATCAAGCAGAGCAAGCCTAAGAAGGAAGGAACCGTATTTTCACGCGGAACCGCTGCTGTAAAGAAGTTCTGTAAGGATTTCGTCGGTACCTGTAAGAAGGTCACATGGCCCACAGGTCATCAGGTTCTCAAAAATGCGGGTGTAGTTCTTGCAACTATTCTTGTTATCGGTATTGCAGTTTTTGCAGTTGACTGGTGTCTTACAGAGGTCTTTGACCTTGCTAAGGAAGGTGCTGTCGCATTAGGCGAGCAGTACGCTGTCGAAGAGACCACCACAGCAACAGAAGCAACCACTGCAGTTGCAGCAGAGACAACCTCTGCAACAGCAGAAGATACTACCGGTGAAGAGACCACTGCTGAGGATGAAACAGCAGAGGAAACAACAGCAGAAGAGACTACTGCCGAAGAAGAGACAACAGCAGAAGAGACAACAGCTGCCTGATTCGGGCGCTTTGCATTAATTTCAGGAGGACAACCATGTTTGAAGAATACAGATGGTATGCAGTTCATACATACTCAGGTTATGAAAACAAGGTAGCCGATAATATTCTTAAGGTTGCCGACAACCGCGGTATGCGTGATCAGATCATTGAGGTTTGTGTTCCTACTGAGACCGTTGTTGAGATCAAGGATGAAAAGCGTAAGGAATATGAAAGAAAGATATTCCCCGGCTATGTTCTTGTTAAATTGGCTATCGCCTATGACGCAAAGGCTCAGGAAAACAAGATGACGGATGAGGTATGGTACATTATCCGTAACACAAGGGGCGTTACAGGCTTTGTAGGTCCCGAAGGAAGACCCGTTCCCCTTTCAGAGGAGGAGGTCATTAAGATCGGTGTTGAAAAACGCACAGTGAGCCTCGGCTATGAGGTCGGCGATCTCGTAACAGTTATCGGCGGCTCATTTGACGGATTCTCAGGTATCGTTGATAATATCGACGTTGATAACGATACTGTTCGTGTTATCATTTCAATGATGGGACGCGACACACCCCTCGAGCTCGGCCTTGATCAGGTTGAGAGTGCAGTCGATTAATATTATTATGGTAATCGGACCGTATACGGTCTTGTTATAGTATCCCCACGGGATGCTGTGGGAGGTGCGTGAAAGACGCGCCGCCACTACCACATTTTTTTTGGAGGTGCAGTTATGGCACAGAAAGTTACAGGCTTTATTAAGCTTCAGATCCCTGCAGGTAAGGCAACTCCCTCTCCCCCTGTAGGACCCGCTCTTGGTCAGCACGGTGTTAACATCATGCAGTTCACCAAGGAATTCAACGAAAGAACAAAGAATGATATGGGACTTATCATCCCCGTAGTCATCACAGTTTATGCTGACCGTTCATTCACATTTATCACAAAGACTCCTCCCGCTGCAGTTCTTATTAAGAAGGCTGCCGGTATTGAAAGCGGCTCCGGTGTCCCCAACAAGACAAAGGTTGCTTCCCTTACCAAGGAGCAGGTAAGAAAGATTGCAGAACAGAAAATGCCCGACCTCAACGCAGCATCAATTGAAGCTGCTATGAGCATGATCGCCGGTACGGCTCGCAGCATGGGCGTTACTGTTGTTGACTAATCGCGGAGGTAGAGAGAATTATGAAACACGGTAAGAAGTATATTGAAAGCGCAAAGCTTGTTGACAGAGCAAAGCTCTACGAAGCAACAGATGCGCTTGCACTTGCAATTGAAACTGCAAAGGCAAAGTTTGATGAAACAGTAGAAGTACATGTACGTCTCGGTGTTGACTCCCGTCATGCTGACCAGCAGGTCAGAGGCGCTGTAGTTCTTCCCAACGGTACAGGTAAGAGCGTAAGAGTCTGCGTATTCGCAAAGGGCGACGAAGCAAAGGCTGCTGAAGAAGCAGGTGCAGAGATCGTCGGTGCAGAAGAGCTCGTTGCTAAGATCCAGGGCGAAGGCTTCATGGATTTCGACGTATGTATCGCAGCTCCCAATATGATGGGCCTTGTAGGCCGTCTCGGTAAGGTGCTCGGTCCCCGTGGACTTATGCCCTCTCCCAAGGCAGGTACTGTTACTCCCGATGTTGCTAAGGCTGTTAACGAAGCTAAGGCAGGTAAGATCGAGTACAGACTTGACAAGACAAACATCATCCACTGCCCCATCGGTAAGGCTTCCTTCGGTGCAGAAAAGCTCTATGAGAACTATGCAACTCTTCTTGATGCTATTCTCAAGGCTAAGCCCGCAGCTGCTAAGGGTCAGTACATCCGTTCCTGCGTTGTTACATCAACAATGGGCGTAGGTATCAGAATCAACCCCAACAAGGTTCTCAAGTCTGCTGAATAATCAGAAAAAATATCTTGACAAGTATACTATCTTGTGGTAATATACTAATGTTGCTGTTCTTAAGACAGCAGGTGCATTTTTGCATAAGGTTTTGACCGCCTGCCGAGGAATGGATATAGAAACCAAGGTTTTTATGCCCTTTCGTCGTGCTCGGCGGAAGGGCTATATTTATTAATTTCATAAGGCAGGTGAAACAATTTGCCAAGCGTAAAGGTTTTAGAAGAAAAGAAGGCTCAGGTTGCTGTTCTCAAGGAGAAGTTCGACGGTGCTGTTGCAGGTGTTGTTGTTGATTATAAGGGTATTACCGTTGCTGACGACACAAAGCTTCGTAAAGAGCTCAGAGAAGCAGGCGTTGAGTATTCTGTAGCAAAGAACACACTTATCCGTCTTGCTATTGAAGGTACTGCTCTTGCAGCTATGGATGATGTTCTTAACGGAACAACAGCTGTTGCTACAAGTAAGGAGGACTACGTTGCTGCTGCGAAGATCCTTTCAAAGTTCGCAGAAAAGAACGATAACTTCAAGATCAAGGCAGGTTTCCTTGACGGTGAGCTCATCTCTCTTGAGAAGATCGAGTCTCTTGCTAAGCTTCCCTCAAAGGAACAGCTCCTTGCTACTGTTTGTATGGCATTCCAGGCTCCTATGGCTTCTTTTGCACGTGTAATTCAGGCTATAGTTGACAAGAACGGTGAGGGTGCTCCCGCTGAAGAAGCTCCCGCAGAAGAGGCTGCTCCCGCAGCTGAAGAAGCAGCAGAATAATTTGCTGTAATTAAAATTAAAATTTACTAAATTTATTATTAATTGGAGGAAAATTAAAATGGCATCTGAAAAGATTATTGCTATTGTTGATGAAGTTGCTGCTCTTTCAGTTCTTGAACTTGCAGAGCTTGTTAAAGAAGTTGAAGACAGATTTGGTGTAAGCGCTGCTGCTGCAGTTGCTGTTGCTGCTCCCGTAGCTGGTGAAGCTGCTGCTGCAGAAGAGAAGACAGAGTTCGATGTAGTTCTCGAGTCCTTCGACGCTGCTGCTAAGATCAAGGTTATCAAGGCTGTTCGTGAGCTCACAGGTCTCGGCCTTGCAGAGGCTAAGGCTGCTGTTGAAGCTGCTCCCAAGGCTCTCAAGGAAGGCATCTCCAAGGATGATGCTGAAGCTGCTAAGGCAAAGCTCGAAGAGGCCGGCGCAAAGGTTACAATCAAATAAGAAAAGACAATATGTTCTTTATTTCCGCACCTATCCGAAAGGATATGTGCGGTTTTTTTTGTGGTTTTTCACGGAAAGTTGGGGAATCATATTACTCACTTTAATCATTTTGTGCTTCGCACTTGGTCCGCCCGGCGAGGGTTCCCAACGAAAAACAGTCCACCGGACTGTTTTTCTCCCCTCCTGCGCTATTGCAAGCTTGAGAGATTTCGCACTCTGCGCAGTGCCACAAGAG
>JAFSGH010000064.1 GCA_017440965.1 Clostridia bacterium
CAGATTTTTTGCGCAGCGGATTTTTGTCATATCAAGGCACAAAACGCAGTAAATCCTTTCGGATTTACGAGTATTTTAACGAAGAGATGGCGGAAATCCGCCCCGCAAAAAACGGGTTTGGATTATACTTGCCACCCTAACCTTATGTTATAAGACAAAAAAAGGAAAGTGTGCTTATGGATCCGAATTATACTTGTATAAAGAATTCTAAAAATAACTGTACTGTCAGGATCCTTATATCTATGCATCCCAATGATAGGTATACATTTCTCGAGCCGCTGATCCGGGGGATCTTCAAGTATATCGATGCTGCCGTTTATTATTCCCCCTTTCCCTCGGATGATTCTGTTCCCGATATGGATGAGATCGATCTTATGATTGTCGGTGTTACCGAAAAATATATAACATGGCATAACAGCGGTTTTGTTTCAGAAGCAATGCCCGCAATAAAAAAACAGATCCCGATCTTTCCGATCATGCTTGAAGCTCATATCAGCAATTTGTTTAATACGCGGGTGGGAAAGCTCCATTATATAGAGAATACTGCTGATGTGATATCAGAAGAAAACCTCATTCAGATATGCGAGCATATCAATAATATTTCGAAGGAGCATTATCCTTCTTCGGATAACGCCCCTTCGATCTTCATCAGCTACAGAAAGCAGGATGCACCTGAGCTTCAGCGCCTTGTGCAGCTGCTAAATGCCCATCCCGAGCGTAATAACATTTCTTTATGGTACGATACAGAGCTTAATCCCGGAGATAACTACAAGCAAACAATTATAGACCGTCTTAAATCATGCAGCTTATTTTTGATGCTTGTAACTCCGAATATTCTTGAACCGAACAACTATGTTATGCGTGATGAATATCCGTTAGCTCTGAAAGAGAAAAAGCGCATCGTACCGATCGTTATGCAAAAAACGGATCTGAATAAACTCTATGAGCTGTTCCCTGAGCTCCCCAAATGCATAACCTCCACTCAGACAGATGCAATTTTTTCAAAAATAAAAACAGATGCCGCAGATTAACGGGAGAATATTCTTTTTTCTTGAAAAATATGCTGACAGTCTGAGCTTCCACTGTATGATGTACGGACTTTGTGAAGAAAAGCTCTTTTAATTCTGCACTGTCCTGAGCTTTTTTCAAAGATACAAAACAATTTAATAAGGATATTTATGTAAAAAGCGGCTGTATCAGTAGCATCCTTTCGGTGTCTGATACAGCCGCTTTGATTATTAATACTTATCCATTGAATCGACGGAGAGAACGAATACCGTTGCGCCGCCGACGGGGATATCCTGTGCGAGTGCTCCCTCTGCGAAGCCTCTGCCGAAGGATTCCGTGGTTGCAGCCTGATGGGTTCTTGTTTTTGAGTATTTTGCGATGATCTCCTTTACACGGCTTACATCATTGTCTTCTGTACCGATAAGGAAGGTGGTGTTTCCTACCATAAGAAAGCCGCCTGTTGTGGAAAGCTTTGTTACGATAAAATTCTCTTTTGTAAGTGCTGAAGCTACTACAGCGCTGTCGTCATTATTTACTATTGCAATAACAAGTTTCATTTTTCTTCTCCTTTATTAAAGTTTAGGTATAAGCATCTTCTGACTTTCTTTGTCTAAAAGTCTGTAATCGGGTATCTCATAACGGTTGTCGTTGCCGTCCTTTATAAGAACTCTTCCGTCGTAAAGAGGCTTGATGGACGCGATGTGATTTCTTATTTCAAAGGTTACGATACCTCTGTCTGTTTCTGCCGTCCACATCCAGATCTTGAATTTTTCCGTCATGGAAATAAATCTCGTGATCTTCGGTATCATATAATATTCCTCGAGCACCTTTTCCACAACCGCTTTTGAATCGGGATCAAGGTTATCGATATTTCTTATGATAGCGAGCTGCTCACCCTCGCTGTTCAGCAAAACTATATATTTATTTGAGCCTGAACGGGGGAAGAGTCTATGAAGTTCAAGGCCTGTGAGCTTTTCTTTTGTATGGTAAAATTCCACATCAACAAAGATGCCGTCATTTTCGGTAATTCTGACCTCGGGGCCGTCAATATAATTGATCATAGTCTTTCCTCCTTATTCAAAGTTCTCAGCCTGCTTCTGAGCCTGAAGCTGCTCACCCATGGACTGGATCTGAATGAGCTTGTAATACTTGCCCTTGAGAGCCATAAGCTCATCGGGAGTGCCGAATTCGATTATCTCACCCTTGTCAACAACAACGATCTTATTTGCATTGCGAAGCGTTGAAAGACGGTGGGCTATCATAAGAGTAGTTCTGCCTCTTATAAGTCTTTCTATAGCCTCCTGAATGAGATGCTCTGTCTCGGAGTCAACTGCGGCTGTGGCCTCGTCAAAAATGAGGATCGAGGGATTTTTCATAACCGCACGCGCAATGGATATACGCTGCTTTTCACCGCCTGAAAGACCGATACCTCTTTCTCCTAAAAGCGTGTCATAAGCATCGGGCATACGGGAGATGAAGCCGTGTGCATTTGCAATATCGGCAGCTCTTAATACCTGTTCAACATGAACATTTCCCGCACCGTAGGCTATGTTGTTGAATACCGTATCCTTGAACATCAGAGGCTCCTGCTGAACAAAGCCTATCTGATTACGGTAATATTCCATATCAATATCCTTGAGATTCTGTCCGTCTATGAGGATTTCTCCCTCGTATTCGTCATAGTATCTCATAATAAGATTTATAAGCGTGGATTTACCCGAGCCCGTAGTACCTACTATACCGACGATATCGCCGGGCTCGATGACAAGGTTTATGTTGCTGAGCACCTTCTTAGAGCGGTCAAAGGAGAAATTGACATTTCTGAACTCAATTTTTCCGTCTATCTTTGCAGGCACCTTGCCCTTGCCGAAGTTATGTTCAGGCTCTGCATCAAGAATATCAAGTATCTTTTCTGCAGAAGCAAGGGTATTCTGATATGTATCATTGAAGTTTGCAAAGAAGTTTATAGGACCGTAGAACATACTTGCATATGAAATGAAGGAAACAAGAAGACCTACGGAGAATTCCTCGGGGGATTTGATTACGAAGGTACCGCCCGAGAACCATATGATAAGCGAGCCGCAGGTGACAAGGAAGGTCATAAATGCAGGGAAGATGCTTGCAATTTTTGAAGCCTCCTTTGACTCCTTCATCCATTCGTCGCAGTAATTGTCAAATTTCTTTACTGCGTTTTCCTCGTTGGTGAAAGCCTTTACTATTCTGATGCCGGGGATGGTATCGGCAAGAAGAGTTGATATGGCAGAGCCTCTTCTCCATAAGCGCATATATTTGGGGCCTATCTTTTTGCCGAAGCGTCTGCCGATAAATGCAACCAGGGGAACGGGAACGAGAGAGAAAAGAGTAAGCTTCCAGTTGAGCGCCAGCATTATCACGAGAATACCGATAAGAGTAAAGAACTGCACTACGGCTTCCTGTGATATTTTCAGAACAAAGTTCTGAATTGCCGAGGCGTCGGAATTTACACGGTTGATGACCGAGCCCGTTGATGTCTTATCGTAAAAGGACATGGGAAGGTACTGAGCCTTTTTGTAGATATCCTTTTTAAGCCCTATTACGATCTTATCGCCGGTAAGCCTTAAAAGATACGACCTTACGGCAGATATAGAATACTGAAGGATGTATACACCAAGAAGCAGGATTATCATCTTATAAAGCTGTGTAAGCTGTCCCGAGGGAAGCACCTTGTCAACCATATGTCCCGTGATATAAGGCGGCACAAGTGACATTGCCGTTGCGAAAACCGAAAGGACCATACATACCAAAAGCCCCTTCTTGTAAGGCAAGGCATACTGTACGAATTTTGAGAACATTTTTCCCTTGCCCTTGCAGTTGATACAGTCGGCGTCGGGAGAGGAGAGTCTTCTTCCGCACTTAGGACAGAAGGAGCGCTGCTTCATGAAGGTATTTTCAACAGAGTAATAAAGCTCATCGGAATAGCCGTTTTCAATTATTCCGTTGATAAAATCCGCACCTGAGTCCGCAATATTTGCGGCAGCAAATGACAGTCGCATAATGACGATTCTTTTTCCGTCCTTCGGATAAAGATCAAAGGTCGCATTGCCGTACATTCTCTTTACCTTTGCTTTTTCAAGAGAAGAGTAGCTGATGCATTTCAGATTGTTTTCAAAGGATTCATCAAAGGCATATACCGCATCCTTTGTGAAGCATAAAGCGCTTTCGCCGTATTTACTGTCAAAGGTAAGGTCACCCGTGATGATAAACAGCGGCTTTTCTTCTCTGAAAACCTCATCATAGATCTTCTGATACTTTTCCGGGAAAGGCTTGTTTGTCAGTATCTTCATCAGATATTTCACCCCGCTCATTAGGATTTTTTTTGAAAAAACTCCTGTTTTTCACGCACATTATATGGTAATAAAATCTTCAAGTCAATACTATTTCAGATTTATGTCTAAAATAAATTTTTATAGGTATTATATAAATTATTTATTGCGAAGCTAAATATATTCTGTTGACAAAAAACTATACATATGATAGAATAATAAAAAATTTACGGAAAGGATATCTGCACAGGTGGATACTTCTGACGACGGTACAGGGAACCCTGCTAATACCGTGAAGGCTTTTATAGAATAATATATTCAGCATAACTCCCGCTTTTAGCGAGGGTTGTGCTTTTTTGTGTTTTTTGGAGGAAAACAAAAATGGAAATCTTACCGCAAATACTCTTACAGATATTTCTTATCGCGCTCAATGCCATATTTGCCGCGGCTGAAATTGCGATAATATCAATGAATGATGCAAAGCTTGCCTCTCTTGCCGCAAAGGGCAACAAGAAGGCTGTGAGACTTGCAAGGCTTACAAGCACTCCCGCAAAATTCCTTGCCACCATTCAGGTTGCAATTACACTTTCGGGCTTCTTAGGCTCGGCTTTTGCTGCAGATAATTTCGCAGAGCCTCTTGTAAAGCTTATTATGGGCTTCGGTGTGCCCGAATCTGCAAGAAGTGCCATAAATTCCGTAACGGTCGTTATAATAACGCTTATTCTTTCGTATTTCACCCTTGTTTTCGGTGAGCTTGTCCCCAAGCGTTTTGCGATGAATAAGGCAGAGAGCCTTGCTCTCGGTATTTCGGGACTTATAAGCTTCATATCAAAGGTATTTGCTCCCATTGTATGGTTTCTTACCGTATCAACCAACGGAATGCTCCGTCTTATGGGTATTGATCCCAATCAGCACGAGGAGTCTGTTTCCGAGGAGGAAATAAGAATGATGGTCGATGCGGGCAGTGAAAAGGGTACTATTGACGAGGAGGAAAAGGAGATCATTCAGAATGTATTTGAATTCGATGATCTTTCCGCTGATGAGATTGCAACCCACCGTACGGATATCGATCTTCTGTGGATGGATGACTCTGTGGAAAAGTGGGAGGAGATCATTCATGAAAGCAGACATACCTTCTTCCCCGTTGTAAAGGACAGCGTTGACAATATCGTCGGCGTGCTCAATGCAAAGGACTATTTCCGTCTTAAGAATAAGACGATTACAAACATAATGAAGGAATGTGTAAAGCCTGCCTTCTTTGTGCCCGAGACCGTAAAGGCCGACGTGCTTTTCAGAAATATGAAGCAGAAGAAGAATTATTTTGCCGTAGTTCTTGATGAATACGGCGGAATGACAGGTATCGTTACCATTACCGATATTCTCGAAAGCATAGTCGGTGATTTCGACGAGGACACGATAACAGCAAACGAGGAGGAGCCTGAGATCATCAAGCTTTCCGATACATCATGGCAGATAAGCGGTACTGCACCCGTGGATGAGGTAGAGCAGGCACTTGAGATCGCGCTTGACTGTGAGGACTGCGACACCTTCGGCGGTTATGTCTTCTCAATTCTCGGCATCGTTCCCGAGGACGGTGAAACGCTTACGGCAGAGACCGACAGACTTGATATCAGTATCACTGAGGTAAAAGAGCACAGAATAGAAAAAACAGTTGTAAGCATCAAGGAAAAAGAGAAGGATACGGCAGAATCAAAGGATAAGGATCAGGATGAGGACTGATACAGAAGCGGTTTATCATTATTAATAAGGAGACGGCAGAAAATGCCGTCTTTCTTTTTACCAAAATTAAAGTATTTTTTTTGTTATCTATTTCCATTTACATATAAATATGTATGTGATAAAATTTATTAAGAGACTGTAAACAAAGGAGCGTATTTATGAAGCCGTTTTTTCTTTTTTCCAAAGAAACCAAGGGCGAAGGCTATGTGCCGAATTTTGAAATTTTCTGTTATGCATCAGGTCTTACGGGACAGAATCTGACCTACAGCTATGTTTCCGGCTGGCTCAGATATTTCTGTATAAATATTCTTCATATGGATCCCGTAAAGGTCGGCTCGATATTTACCTTAAGCCATGTATGGGATGCCGTCAACGATCCTGTTATAGGTGCAATAGTTGACAGAAGAAAGCATAAGCCTTATATGAAGCTTCGTCCCTTCCACCTTATGTTCCCCCCGATACTTGCTTTTATCACACTTGCAATGTTCTTCAACTTCAATATGTCGGAGAATATGAGAGTGGCATATATTCTTGTCACATATTTTATATTTGACTTCTTCTATTCCTTCCAGGATGTAAGCCTCTGGGGACTTATCCCTCTTTCCTCGCCGCATTCGGATGAAAGAGCAAGAGTTGCTCAGTGGGTATCCATCGGTGCAGGAGCAGGCGGTGTTGTAGTCGGAGCATTCCAGATGATAAGAAGTGCAATGAATTCCGCAGGGCTTGAGGATAAGCAGGTATTTTTTATCTGTGCAATAATCTTCTGTGTCGGCGGTGAGCTGCTTTCCATGAATGCCTACAGAATGAAGGAAAGAGTTGCCATTCCCGCTCCCAAAGGAGAATCTCTGCTTCAGTCCCTTCTTGTGCTTCGCCATAATCCTACGCTCATTTTTATCTCCCTTGCAAGATTCTCTCAGGGACTTGCTCCCAAGGTACAAAACGCATATTTCTTTGAAAACTGCGTAAAGCTCGGCTCAATGAACGGGCAGACTGCTGAGGTCGTCTACGGTGCGGCAAGCGGTGTGCTGGGCACTCCCGTAATGTTCTTTGCCACAAGCGTTGCAAAGAGAATAGGCGGAATGAAGAGAATTCTTGTTTTATCTCAGTTATTTGCTGTAGTGCTTCGTATTGCCGCCTTCTTTGTCGGCTTTGATACGATACCGAAGTTTATCATAATGACGGCTCTTATGGCTGTTGTGAATCTTCCCGGTCAGATGATGGATATTGCCCACCGCTCACTTACAAGTGACTCTATCGACGAGGTAGAGCTTAAGACGGGACTTCGTACAGAGGGCGTGTCCTTCTCAATGCAGAACTTCACCACTAAGATGACAAGCGGTGCATCCACTCTTATTGAAGGCTTCATTCTTAAGTTCCTCGGCTATGATTCCTCCGCAAGAGAGCAGGGACTTATGCAGAACGAAAAATTCCTCAAGTGGCAGTGGCCTATGTTTATGTTAGGACCGGTTGTAGGCTCTGTGCTTTATCTCTTCTTTATAAGCTTTGTTAAGGATAACAAGGAAAGAAGACAGGAGATCGAAAGACAGCTTCGCGAAAGAAGACAGGCTGCGGGAAATGATACCGAAGAGGTTAATGTAAAGGCAGAATAAAATTTTATCTTTTGACAATTTAAGGAGTAAGCTTTTTACGGCTTGCTCCTTTTTTGCATTATAGGAAATTCCTTCCTATAATGCAAAAAGATTATATGTCCCTCCGAACGGAAAGCAAGCTTTCCTCGGAGATGGACTATCCGAAAACGGTCGCCGAAGGCGTACGGCGAAGCCGTTTTCTTGTCAGCTTTTATATAATTTCAGATTTGTTTTTATTCTTTCGTTGTCGGGGGAATACCGAAGGGCAATTTCTGCGTTTTTTATTGCATCTGCCTTGTTGCCCGTATAAAAATATGCAATGGATAAAAGATCGTAGGGAAGCTCCTTCCATAGAGAGGCATCCGAAATATATGTATCTTTTTTGTCGGTAACTTCAAGAGCCTTATTTATAAAGAAAATGACGCCCTGCCAGTTTTTTTCATTATATAGATGCTTTGCCGTCTCCATCCAGGGCTCTCTTAAGTGCGGTGCTTCGGCGCAGGCCTTTAAGAGCCACAGTAAGGCATTTTCCTTGTCGCCCTTCGCCGCAAGGCATCTTGAAATATATCTCATTGATGCACATCTCTCATCTGCCCACCGTGCAGTTTTCAGTGCAAGATGCTTTTTTAAGGTGCTTATCGCTTCATCGTATTTTCCGTAAAACATATATTCTCTTCCGAGATAATGCACATTTCTGTCATCCTGAGGCTTTTCTTTTACGGATAATTCCAATAAGGGCAGATACTGAGCCCTTGATTTATCCTTGTCGGGATGATGCGAAAGCAGAACACCGTCTGCAAAAACCGTCACGGGAGAAATACCGTTTGTCGGAGTCAGCACCTCGTGGACGGGATGTGTCCACATAAAGCCGTGCCGTTTATGGATCTTTTCTATGTTGAATACCGTATCCTCACTGCCGTCAGGCTTAAACGACCAGATATAGCGGTAGCTGACTTTATCGGGACGGGATATCAGCGATTTTTCAAGAGCCTTTCTCCAACCTTTTGAAAATACCTCGTCAAGGTCTGTGCAGACGCAGTAATCCGTATCATCGGGGACAAGGCTGAGGCTTAAGTTTCTTGCTGTATCAAATCTCCACGGCTTAATATTTTCCTGAAAGACCTGCACCTTATCATAAGAAGACAGAAGCTTTACCGTACTATCGGTGCTTCCCGTGTCGAGAACTATTATTTCATCCGCTTCATTCATGGAGCTTACCCATCTTTTTACAAATTTCTCCTCATTTTTTGCTATGGCATATACACTTATCTTCATATATTACCTCACTTAAAAAATCAGGGACTCTGCAGATCATCTCACAGAGCCCCTTTTGTTTTTTAGCCGCCGTTAGGCAGAACGAAATTCAGAACATAATCAGGCGGTGTACCCGTTATGGTGACGGAAGGAACGGTGTCCGAGGTTACCGTACCTATGGTAAATGTAGGAGTAACACCGTCTGTGCCTGCAGGACCTGTGGGGCCTGTAGGACCTGTAGGACCTGTAGCACCCACAGCACCCTCAGGACCCGTAGGACCAGTAGCACCGACAGCACCCTCGGGACCTGTGGGACCTGTAGCACCGACAGCACCCTCGGGACCTGTAGGACCAGTAGCACCGACAGCACCCTCGGGACCTGTAGGACCTGTAGCACCCACAGCACCCTCGGGACCTGTGGGACCTGTAGCACCGACAGCACCCTCGGGACCTGTAGGACCAGTAGCACCGAC
>JAFSGH010000065.1 GCA_017440965.1 Clostridia bacterium
AAAGGAACCTAAAATCGAATATACGGAAGACCTTTCCGGACGCGAAATTGTAATTCGCGGATTTGGTAATAATCAGGAGTCCATCTCAAAATTTATATATGATGTAACTCACCTTGCTTATCTTTCTAATGCTGAGATTACAGCAATAGAAGAGCATGAGATTGAGGATGGTATATATAACATATTCGAAATTAAAGTGACTGGAGGTGTATACCGTTGACACTAACATTCAGAGATAAAGTCATCTTGCTGATTTTAGCATTTGCCGCCTGTATCTATGTCGGATATCAGGCACTATGGATTCCGGCGACTGCAAAAATTGCAGAGCTTGAGGAGAATAAACAGTCTATTCAAAATCTTGCCGGTGATTTAGAACCGCTTAAAGATGAAACAGACAGGCTTAAAAAAGCCGAAAAAGAGGTCAAAGAGAGCGTTAATAACATAAAGAACTTATCCGGTGGTTTAACAGCCACAAACGAAGAATTCCTCGTTTTTCTTGGGGATTCTGCAAAAGAAAACAATGTTACAGTATCCGGATTTAACGATCTTGGTACAACACAGAAGGACGGCATATACCGTACTGTCTTTGACTTTGAACTTAAGGGAAGCAGTGTTGACATCAACAAAGTCCTTGAGGATATAAACAACATGGGTATCAAGTGCAGTTTTGGCTCAGTATCGTATCGCCAGAATGAGGGTTATGACTACCTTAAAAGATTCTTCGATGATCTGAGTGAATTGCCATGGTATAAAGAAAAGGATGAGGAGGAAAAGACCGATGAGCAACAGGAACAGCAGGAGACCACAGAAACAGAAAAACCGGTTCCCGGGGCAGATGCAGAACAAGTACCGCAGCAGCAAGCCCCTAGCACGCCAGAAGCACCAGAGGAGCCAAGTGCGCCGCCAGCCGAAGACAAACAGCCGGAAAGCATAGAAGATAGACTAAACGACCTTCTCCAGCAGACCTCATATAGACCTAATGCTCCGTACAAGGTTGTGTTTTTAACAAACACTGAAAATACACCTGTGACAGAGTATAAGGCAGGTCAGCAAATGAGACTTAACGTTACGGTTTGTCTTATTATGTATAACGAACCTTCTTTTGAAAACAGTTTCCTGAACAAAACGGAGAGTGATGCAGATGCAATACTTTGAATACAAGACCAGGAATCATGCCAATGGCAAGATATTTAAAGGTATCATTACTGCGGATAATATGGAAACTGCAGAAAGCACACTGAAGAAACGCGGTGAGGATATAATCGTGTTGTCCGAAATGCAGGACGTACTTAATATCCGAAAGACGCTGTATAGCATATCGGTAAGAACAAACAAAAAGACAAAGCTTGAGTTTTTTACGATGCTCAGGTTTATGCTTGAAGCCGGTATGTCACTTCATGAGTCACTGATAAACATCAGAGACACAGGCGTTAATAAATCCCTTAAAGGGTTAGCCGGGAAGATAGCCGATTCAGTACGCCGAGGTTCAACACTGAGTGTTGCTGCACAAAACAGCGGTCAGTTTGATAATGCGACCGTTGAGCAGATAAAAGCCGGTGAAGAATCAGGAAGTATCCTTGATACACTTTCAAGGCTTATGGCTCAGTATGAACGAGAAATCGAGTTCAAAAGCAAGATTAAAAGTGCAATGATGTATCCGATTATCATTTGTGTGGTAATGGTTGTTGTGCTTTGGGTAATGATGACGCTTGTTGTCCCGTCTCTTGCAGAAACTCTTATCTCAATGGGCGGAGAACTTCCGCTTATTACAAAGATTGTTATCGGTGCATCAAATGGTATGGCGGTTATGACACCGTACCTGATTGTGTTTATTATCGCTTCTGTCATTGCTTATAGGATTGCAGTTAAAAATGAAATTTTTAAGCTTGCAGTAGACAGGCAGAAATTAAGAATTCCTATTGTCGGCAATATGCTTGAAAAGATAGAACTCAGTAAGTTCTGCAGAAACCTTTCGGCAATGCAAAAAAGCGGTATTACCCTTGTAAGCTCTTTGGGAATTGTTGTTTCAGCAGTTAAGAACCAAAAGATTGCAAGAGAGATAAAAAAAGCCGCCAGACTTGTAGAAATTTCCGGTATGAACCTTGCTGCAGCACTTGCAAAGGCGGGACACTTTCCGTCAATGCTTTTGCAGTTGGTTGAAGTCGGAATAAGCTCTGGCAAAATCACAGAGGTGCTCGACAAGATAGCCGAGCAATATGAAAAAGAGGTTGATGTAAGCCTCAAAAGAATTACAAGCTTAATAGAACCGCTTATGATAGTTGTAGTCGGCTTGCTCGCCGGCACAGTGGTCATAGCGATTTTCCTGCCGATGTTCGAGATGACTTCGAATATGGGTGTATAACAAAATATAATTATCCGGAGTACCGCAAGGAAGTATAGGCGGTGCTTTTTTTGTTTGTTACTTCGGATATTTATATAAATTTTATAAAAAATATTTTAAATTATGGAGGTATCCTAACATGGTAAAATCAATGATGAAATTTTGGAGTAAGAAAGCAAA